>JAAXHO010000163.1 GCA_012270795.1 Candidatus Poribacteria bacterium | reverse complement strand
ACCCCTCCAACAAGAGGGAAATGGGTAGAGTAGTCGCTAAATTGACGCTTATGGTGCGGTTTCCTAACCGCACCGAGTATCTCTAAGAATTACCTAATTTATTTTTTAATCTTCATATAGCATTCCCCGGGTATGAATCATGGCGAATGCCATGCGCGCATTCGCCCAATGGCATTCCCTGGTATTATTAGATTACCAGGATTACCTCATCAAGGCTCTTTCATGCGTTTTGATGCCAACTTTAGGAATAGAACCTGTTGAGGCAAATCCTGAAAATCCGAAAATTCTGTAAATCCTGGTTCAGACAAAAAATCCGCAATGCCAAACACAATTCAAATTGACACAAAATCAAAAACATGCTATCATACAACACAACAAAAATGCAGTCATATTCACAGGAGCATCCAAATGAACCAAAACAAACCGACACGTTCCTTCATAAAGAAACACCATATAAAACCAATGATAGTCTGGTACATCGTCCTACTCATCGGAATCATAATATTAGTATGGAAAATGTCGGACATCATTTCAACGTTCAGAGTCTAAGGCATCACAAAAATAGTGAGAGGAGAACCAAAACCATGCCCAAATTAATCCCAATTCGTAAGAAATCAAAAGCAATCACAAAACTAACAATAGGCATACTTCTATACATAATAGCGATTACAACCGTATCCGCACAAGACAAACTCATTATTATCTCACCCCATCCCGAAAGTATTGAATCAGAATTTGGCACAAACTTCGAAAAATGGTATAAAGAAAAAACAGGAAAAACAGTAGAAACCGACTGGCGCGACCTCGGCGGCACTTCCTCCAATTACCGACATATAGAATCCGAATTCAAACGTGTCCCAGAGGGAATCGGAATCGACATCTTCTTCGGCGGGGGAACAGACAGTTACCTACGCCTCGCAGACAACAACTTGTTGGTTTCATACAAACTCCCAGAAAAACAACTTGAACAGATACCTCAGAACTATAACGGTATACCAGTTTACGATGCAAAATACAGATGGTACGGAACAGCACTCTCCAGCTTCGGAATCATGTATAACGAACAACTGCGCCAGTTGCTAAAACTACCCGAAGCTACAAAATGGGAAGATTTAGGAAAAACCGACCTAATAAACAATATCGGTGCTGCAGACCCCAGAGAAAGCGGCAGCGCACACATGATGTACGAAATCATACTACAAACGCACGGATGGGAAAAAGGGTTCGCTTTACTCACAAAACTTGGCGGAAATGTCAAAAAATTCACTGCAGGATCAAACGAAATTCCAAGAGATATCGTCAATGGCGAAGTCATATACGGATTAGCAATAGACTTCTATGCTTATAGCCAAATCGTTGTGGTCGGTGAAGACAAAATTAAATTCATCTTACCAGCAGACGGCACCGTCGTAAATCCGGATTCCATCGCTATTCTAAAAGGGGCACCCAACATAGAAATCGCAAAATTGTTCTTACAATTTGTGCTATCCGAACAAGCACAAAAACTATGGATGCTACGCGACACCGATGACGAAGGTCCAAAATGGAAAGGTGGACTCAATCGCGGAAGTGTCCTACCTGCACTCTATGAAAAACTGGGTAACCGGTGTGTCGTTACCAATCCCTTTACGCTAAAAAATCCACCATTTCCCTACGATTCAAATACTGGAAGCACACGCTGGGATATCGTCAACGACCTTTTCGGAACACTTATTATCGACTCGCACGAAGACCTTGTTGACGCATGGAAAGCTATCGGAAAATGCAAAGACGCAAAAAAACGAGAGGCAGCAATAGCAGCCCTCGTGGAAATGCCATTAACCGAAACAGAAGCAATGAATATCGCAGAAACAAAGTGGAAAGACCAAGTCTATCGCAACCAAAAAATAAAAGAGTGGGGACAATTCGCAAAACAAAAATACAAAAAAGCAAAAAATTTAGCAAAATAGTCGCTACACCCAACCTAAACTGCCAAAGAACCGTAGGTCGGGTAGAGCGAAGCGAAACCCGACATGTATGATATGAATAGGGGTTACCCGTTGCAGGTCGGGTAGAACAAAGCAAAACCCATAGATGTAAACTTAAGAAATTTTCAGATGCAGAAACTCTCTTCAGCCCCGTATGAAGATAAAAAAATAAATGGGTAATGTCTTGTTCTTATACCATTTCTATAAAACAAGATACCATTTGTCAAAATGTTATGGTAGGAGCGACCTCTGGTCGCGACCGTGAGGTTGAGTTTACAAAAGAAAAGTCTTTCTTATGAAAATAACTTATGAATTCCTAAATGACACATTATTAATTTGAATTGGTATTATAAGGAAATAAATGAAAATTACAATTATCGGAACAGGATACGTCGGCTTAACCACAGCCGTTGTCCTCTCCTACCTCAACCACGATGTCGCAGCAGTGGATAAGGACAGCAGCAAACTAAACCAGTTACATGATGGAAAAAGTCCAATCCATGAACCCGGAATTCAGACACTCCTCGACGAAGTTCACCATACAATTCGGTTCACACCCAACGTCGCTGAAGTCGTGCCAGACGCAGAACTCATCATGATTGCTGTCGGCACGCCACCGAAAAAGAATGGGGAGGCAGATACACGCCACGTAGAACAAGCCGCAAGGGAAGTCGCTGAAGCCTGCATGCCAAATAAACACTATACCCTCGTCGTAAAATCCACCGTCCCAATCGGAACAAACAGACGTGTCGCACAAGTCGTTGAAAACGTGTTCACTGAAAGAAAAATACAAGGGAACGTGTCCATCGCTTCAAACCCAGAATTCCTACAGGAAGGATTGGCACTACAAGGCGCATTCTATCCTGACCGTATCGTAGTCGGAGCAAACAGCGATGACGCAATTGATGCATTGCGAAGACTCTATAAACCCATATTAGAGCAAACATTCGCCCCGCCATCCGCATTACCACGACCAGCCACATATCACCTACCACCGATGATGACGACTGACCCAAACAGTGCTGAAATGATAAAATATGCTGCAAACACTTTCCTCGCACTCAAAATCAGTTTCATCAACGAAATCGCCGGCCTTTGTGAAGAAGTAGGAGCAGACGTAACAGAAGTCGCACGTGGAATTGGGCTTGACGCACGTATCGGACAGAGATTCCTACGAGCCGGACTCGGATGGGGCGGCAGCTGCTATCCGAAAGATACCGCAGCATTGTTGGGGGTCGCAGCAAAAACCGGATACGAAATGCAAATAACCGAAGCCGCACGCACCGTCAACTTTCAACAACGCACACGAATCGTCAATAAACTACAAACCATCCTCAAAACACTCAAAGGGAAAACAATCGGCATCATGGGACTCGCCTTCAAACCGAATACTGACGACATACGGGAAGCACCATCACTCGATATAATACGACAACTTGTCACTGAAGGAGCAAATGTCCGCGCACACGACCCAATCGCAATACCAAACGCAAAACAAGCACTGAAAGACATCTCTGTAACATTCATTGAGGATGTCTATAAACTCTCTTACAACGCAGACGCACTCATACTGGTAACGGAATGGAAGCAGTATCATAGACTGGAATTACGCAAACTCGCAAAACACATGAAAACGCCAATCCTTGTAGATGGACGCAACCTCTTTACGCCAAGAGAAGCACGCACAGCCGGATTCCATTACATCGGCATTGGCAGATAAAACAGCACTTACACATTCCCTGCTTGCAGGAGTTTGTAGCATAAACTTTTAGTTTGTGTGTTGATTGATTTTCTCTTTGTAGCATAAACTTCCAGTTTGTGCAGTGGTAGCATAAACTTCCAGTTTGTGCGTTAGGGATTTGTGCGTTAGGGATCGGATAAAGGGGTAAATCTCTGAAAATACAAAATATCGAAACACACAAACAACCACAACCTTTTGAACCAAATTGGAATCGCTATTGTCCACAAAAACCGTTTCCACCATACCGACATATTCCAGGGGTAACACCCCATCCAATACGGGACCCGCTCGGACATAGTTACGGAACAGAAGAGGAAACTATAGAGAACCCGCTCACACCAGAAATGTGGAAACAGAATGAGGATTACTTATACGGCGTTGATCTCTATAACTTCGCATATTGGTGGGAAGCACACGAAGCATGGGAAGGACTATGGCATCAAGCAGAAGATACATATCGCCTGTTCTTGCAAGGGTTGATTCAAGTATCTGCATCGCTCATCAAATATCACATGCGAATGCTGCGTCCGTTGCGAACACTCTCTACTGCAGGACGTACCAAATTACGACAAGTTGTTACTGAAATTGATGACGTTAATGGACACTATATGGGTTTAAACCTACCCGATTTCTTAGCTACAGCAGACACGTTTTTCAACCCATTTTTCTCCGAACAAGTCACCGAAGAAACTTATCAAAACATAACAGTTCAACCATTGATTTTGTTGCAGTTATAGATATTTCAATTAGAAGTTTATATTTCATCTACTTATTGTCCCACTGTTCATTTTTTGAACAGGACTGTCCATTTATTGAACAAATAGTCGAAAAATCATACCAAAATATAGATGTTTGCTGGCTGCATGAGGTGGCACAATTATTGCACATTATACTAAATTAACGGAATTTATCTTTCCGGGGGTAGGGGCGATTTCCTAACCAATGCAGAACGCCGCACGGGGAATGCCTAAATGGCATTCATACCGTTGATTTCTTGATTTGGCGTATTCTGCCGAATTCAAAAATTTGATTTATCAAACTCACGTTAGATTATACAATTAATTCTACATTCTGAAATTCACCATAAATAAGGAGATGATTATGTTATTCAAAAAGTTTTGTCGGCAACCAAATATTTTGGTAGTAACACTCAGTATTTCTCTTTTTCTACTCACGTTGTCTGTCACTTTGGCGGATATCTCAACACTTCACCTTGATGGGGACGCACCTATTGGTGTAACAGCCAACCATGGACATAAAGCAGGGGATGTAATGTTCAGTTACCGAGGCACGGTGATAGGTTGGCAGGCATTGCAGTCTGGCACAGATACGCTTGAAACAGCAGATGTGCTAAAAGATTATATGTTGGCACCAAAGTATATGATCACGTCAACACAGATGTACAGTGCTATCTACGTTCCACATGATCATATTACTTTGATGGCAATAATGAATTATCGTGAGCACATTATGCAGATGGAAGGTTCATATCAGCAAGAAGGAGGACATCAAAAACAATCTGTCGGGATATATAATTTAGACAGCGAAGGTTTTGGCGATATAAAATTTGACGCGCAGGTGTCGCTATTAAAAAAAGGACACCTTACGCTCATCGGGAACATTGGTGTTTCATTGCCATCTGGGAGTATCGCAAAGACGGGAGATGACGGTCGGATGTTACCTTACCCGATGCAACTGGGTAGTGGTTCCTATGAAGCGTGTCCGGGCATCACGCTTTTCGGCACAAAAGAGGACTGGAGTTATGGTAGCCAATTGCTCAGTTCCTTACCCTTACATCAAAATGCTCGCAAATATCGGCATGGCAACACTTTCACTGTGACTGCTTGGAGCACACAACGTGTAAACAATTGGTTCCAATTTGGAGGGAGACTTCTATTTTCACATAAAGCGACGTTCAGCAGCGACCCTGAGTTGAATCAAAACAGAAGTCCAATTCACCAAATAGATTCCCAGGGAAACACGCAACTTGACATCGCTATTTCAACCGATTTTATGATCCCTACCCTTACAAGAGGACCTCTTCAACGGAACCGTTTAGCGTTTGAGCTTCAGATACCGGTGTACCAAAATCTAACAGGAATACAACTCATGAACCGATTGCAGTTCACAGCCGGATGCCAATTCGTCTTCCGTTAGTGAAAAGGAACAATTAATATGCACACCCCTCAAATAATTATTCTATTATTGCTTGGAATTACATTATTCATCATTGGATGTGGCAAGACTTTTGATGAATATGCCACTGAATTAGGTCTCGCCTTTGACAGTCCAGATACTGGAAACAGGCCTATACCCTCATTCAATACCGACATATCTCCTATTCTCACGAATCAGTGCGCACTTGTAGGATGCCATGTCGCTGATGGACCAGATGATGTTGACTTAAGAACCTATGAGACTTTACAAAAAGGTGGTGAACACGGTCCACTAATTCATGCAGGAAATGCAAAGGAAAGCGAACTCGTTGAGGAAGTCGTCAAACAAAAAATGCCACCTGACGGGCCTTATTTGGATGCAGAACAAATTCAACTTATTATTGACTGGATAAACGCAGGAGCAAAAGATAACTAATACCAATCAAAAATAAAGTCTCATATTTATTCAATGTAACACTATTTCTAAATGTTAATGCCTCTTTTGTAGCACAAACTTCCAGTTTGTGTCCAAAAGAAAAGTTACGATAACAACCGTCCAATGAGACAATAATTTATAGAAATGGTATAACTGCTCAACAACGAGGATACTAATATGTTTACAAATATACGATGGGTTTTTCTGTTTGCTTTAGTTCTAATGTTTTGTATTCATGGATGTGATACGCCTGTAAATACAGTGCTTCCACCTGATAATGTTTCTTCTGGAACTGATCCAGGTTCAGATACACAAAATCAGAATATGGGCAGCGTTGAAAGTCCAGAAAGTGAAGCTGCCTTCAATCAGAATCTTTTACCAATACTGACAGCAAGATGTGCTTTTGCTGGTTGTCATGTCGCAAATGGACCGCTAAACATCGATCTAAGTTCATATCAAACATTTATAGCAGGCGGAGATACCGGACCAATTTTTATTGCTGGTGATGCACAGTCGAGCGATATAATTGAAGAAATCGTCTCTGGGAGAATGCCAATAGGTGGTCCGCCATTGACCAATGCCCAAATCCAACTCTTCCGAGATTGGATAAATCAGCAGACACCCGCAACAACACCTGTGCAACCACCACAACAACCACCCACAGGAAATGTATCAGAACCAGAAGCATCCTTTAACCAAAATCTTCAACCTATTCTTACAGCAAGATGTGCCTACTCTGGATGTCACGACGCAAATGGATACGATGGACTCGATTTCAGAACATATCAGAGTTTTATAAGTGGTGACGACGAAGGAGAGTCAGTTTTTATACTTGGAAATGCCAACAGTAGTGATATTGTAGAAGAAATGGTATCAGGCAGGATGCCTCCTGCTGGTCATGGTCCACCGATGACTGCTGCGCAAATTCAACTCTTCAGAGATTGGATAAACCAGCAAAACCGAGCGGATTTTCCAAATCTTCGTTTTGATGACGACGATGATGACGACGATGACGATCATGATCACGATGATGATGATGATCACGATCACGACGATGATGATGACGATCACGACGATGATTAAACAATGATTATGAATATCGTCTTTCTATTTTCTGATGAACATACTGGAACTGTCATGGGGAACAGTGGGCATCCAGTTGTCCAGACTCCAAACCTTGACCGTCTCGCTGAGCAGAGTTACACCTTTGATAACGCCTATTGCAACAGTCCAATATGCACTCCATCCCGTTTGTCAATGCTGACAGGACGCTATCCGCATCAGATTGATGCGTGGGATTTAGGGGCAATACTTGACCGGAAACACAAAACGTGGGGAGACTACTTGACTAAGGAGGGATATAAGACCGTCCTGTGTGGACGCACACACTTCAATGGAAAGGATCGCTTTCTCGGTTTTAACAATCGCTTGTTAGATGATTTACCTCGGTGGCGTAACACAAAAGGCAATCCACCAAGACGTACAGCAGACGCACGGCGCGGCTCCAACTCACACGTCGCAGAATGCGGGCCAGGAGACCACGAACACAAATGTAGGTGTTGACCCGTTAGAAAACGTGGATTTAGCTTCAAAACCTGAACATACTGAAATACGGAGGGGGTTAGAAAAGTCACTGCATGCTATTGTCGATCCCAATCTTACAGATGCACGTGCAAAAGCAAACCAACATAAGCGTAGAATATAAGCAGAAACTGACTAACTATCACACCTCGCCGTCAAAATATTCAAGACTTGGGTCTTTGCGGTAAATCTTTTGAAGCACAAAAGGTAAAACCTTATTAGAATCAGGATACTCGCTGACATCGTGAGGAGTGGTTGTGCCGAGTATCAGCAGGGTAACAGGTTGGTCACCTTCGTTTACAAACTTATGCGTACCGACCGGACCTGGAGGAAATGCAATAAAATCACCCATTTTCACTTCAATATCACCTTGAGGTGTTTTGAGTGTGCATGTGCCATCCATCACATAACACATCTCCTCACCAAAGTGGTGCAAGTGCATCGGAAAAGTCGCATTACCCGAAGGCAAGCGGTAAACACAATATCCTATGTTTTTCGCACCAATCAACGGGTCAATGTCTTTATAGTCAAAACAGTAAGGACCTACTGCTTTTCTATGTGCCCATTCCATTTCATTGAGGTTGATGCGGTTGATGTAAATGTCGTTTCGTGCTTGCAAGCAATCAACCAGTTCCTGTCGTCCATCTCTAAAAATGGAGTGTCCATCTCCGACGAGAACTGCATTAAACCGCAATGCTAATACCTTACGAAGTTGCATGGCTGCTTTCGGAGCGTCTTCTAATTTATCATCTGCAAGAAGCGATAAGCGTCCCATCGGTTCACCAGCAACAATATCACCGAAAAGGATAGTCCCTTTATGTGAAAAATAGAGTGCAATTTCACCAGGACTTTTCCCATGTTGCAGATGCACTGCTTTCAAACCAGGTACAATAGTTTCCCCATCAGATAAAGTTCGCGAAGGTTTGATGTCTACCAAGTCAGCATCTGCTTCATGTACGATCACTTCTGCCCCTGTCCATTCCTGAAAGGCAGCAGCTTCACGTTCATGGTCACGATTAGTAATCACAATCCACTTGGCACCACCAAGTTTTTCAAAGTGTTCACGGTCCGAGTCGCTCATAGCAACAGGGTCAATCGCTATATTGCCTTCACCCCGAACCCATAGGTGTCCGTTAAAATCTATCTGTCGGATTTCACTAAACACAGACCAACTATATAAACCATCAATCATCAATCGTTTCATTTTTTTTCCTTTGATTTGAATCCGTATACTTCTAACTCTTTTGCGAAAGGTCTACCTAACTCTTTGCGTGACAAACCACCCCCCTCCCGAAAAGAGAACTGTGGGGCTTTGCGTTTGTCATCGGTAGTACCACTAACATATATCCGTAACGCTTGTGTGACTATGCTCATTTTTATCTCAATGTCAGGGCCTCGGTTGTTTCTCACTTCCATAATCCCTTGCCAACGACCGTCACCTTCTAACTGTTTGTATACAACAGCATCCGTAATGTTGGTGCCACGAATGACAATGCGATGTACGGTCTTTTTCACAGGGAGGGTCACAGTTAACCATCTACTATTTGCATATCCAACTGTTTTCAGATTGCCATCAATCATTTCGGGAACACTACATTTAGCACCTTTAGCAGTAGCGAGATTTTCCCATTCCTGCGGTTCAATCAACATCCGAAATGGTTTAGACTGACACCCCATGTATGTGATGCAAATACAGAAAAATGTAACAATATAAAACCATCGTTTCACTATCTTTTCTCCTTTAGTCATGCGAATTTAGGGTGAATTATTGTAATAAGATACCTTAATTTTGTGGTGATGTCAACAGTGATGTTAGGAAGCGGTATTCAATTGTCAAGTTTCGTTGTTATTGGAGGGGTTTCTAACCCCGATTTGAAATACACAACATGAAAAATCTGGGTTAGAAACCCCTCCAACAAAGATGTTTTGTGACAATTGAATGCTTCTTATTTATTTGACATTTTTATAGAATATGTATATCATGTATTATTGTTTATGCCGGGATGCTGGAATTTGGTAGACAGGCTAGATTCAGGTTCTAGTGTGCAGCTTGCGCGTAAGGGTTCGAGTCCCTTTCCCGGCATGTTATTCCCTTTGGAGTGTCTCTGGGACTAACCATAGGAAGACTGCTACTCCGATGTATCCGATTGTGCCTAAAGCAAATCCAGAATAAACCAGTCCGAGCAGATCAGCTATATTACCGACAACAACGGGGCCGGCTGCACCGCCAAAATCGCCAGTAAGTCGCCACAAACCGAGGAATTCGCCTGTTCCCTGCTTCGGTGCTAAATCTGCTCCCATTGTCATCATCGTTCCAGATGCGATTCCATTGCCAAACCGCATGAGAACTGCTGCCAAGAGTAGGGGTGTGAATGCGCGTGTAAATGGCATCAGCATCATGCCGGTCGCAAAGATACTGATGCCCGGTACTGTAGCAAACCGTCTACTAAAGCGATCCATTATGTGTCCAGCAACAGGAAACATTGACATGTCAACAGCGGAAGAGATTGTATCTATTATTCGGACATTTCGTGTGGATAAGTCTGCTACGTGTTGGGCATAAAGTGGAATGATAATATGGCATCCACGCCGAATAGTTTGGACACATACTTGTCCAATACCAGCTGTGGCTAACAGGTTAAAATGTTGTTTTGAAATATGGAAAAGCTGTTTGAAATAAGGCTGTTGTGTTTTTCTTGATTGGGCAGTTGCTTCCCGTTTAGTTTCAGGAATTGCGTAAAAACATATTACTAATGTCAACACAGCAAACCCAGCATAGACAAAGAACGGCAGACGTAGGTTTGCACCGAGAAAGATCGCTCCGAACTTGCCTGCAAAAGTTCCCATCCGGTTGACACCGCCAAAAAGTGCAATAGACCTGCCCCGTTTTACAAAAGGGATGACATCAGTCATATAGGCGTGTCGAGACAGCATCCACAACGCGTTCCCGATTCCACCAATAAGTTGCGCGCCGAGGAGTTGGAATAGGTTCTGTGCTATCCCCATGGCAATCGTTGAAATGACAATCATCACCAAACCGAGTAACATTGCTGACTTTCTACCGATACGTTCTACCAGTATGCCTGCGGGGATATTTCCTAAGACTCTAACCGATATAACGAATGTAGTTAGCGTATATGACAACTTAAATGAGTTAATGTAAATGGATTCTGTTGGAGAGATGATTCCCGACCCTGTTGATAGAAGGAGGGCGGGAAGATATATAGGTAAAATCAGTGAAACACGACTGAACTTATTGGATGCCAAACCTATGGTGACTACCTTAGAATTTTATGCTAATTGGTAAGTGTTGAGTGTGACGATGTCCCATTTGTGTTGCATTTGTCAATAGTAGGCATTGCATCTGCAGGGTTATTTATGGTAAATTATACAATTAATTCTACATTCTGAGTTGTAGGAGCGACCTTGGGTCGCGACCCGGGATGGCACTCCTACAGAAGAGCCCGCACGGTCGCGACCAAAGGTCGCTCCTACAGAAGATGTGTATAATTCTTTCCATATTTCACCATAGTTTACGGTTTTTCGGACGAATTTTTAACACAAGCTATATACCTCAGGCCGGTAGGTGCGGTTTCCTAACCGCACCGAGTCCTATAAGAAAAGTGGCTATGAAGGTTTTTGATCCAAATTTGGCAGAATACGCCAAATCAAGAAATCAAAGGTATGAATGCAATTTAGGCATTCCCCGGGTAGAACGTAGCGATACCCGACAGGAACGAAACGTGTCGGGTGTCACTACGCTCTACCCATAAGCGTCAATTTAGGAACTACTCTACCCTATTTCCCTCTTGTTGGAGGGGTTTCTAACCCCGATAGCAGAGGGGAATGGCATAAAATCGGGGTTAGAAACCCCTCCAACAAGAGGTTCATTTCTTAAATTGACACTTATGGGTGTCACTACGCTCTACCCGGGGAATGCCAATAAGGCATTCATACCGTTGATTTGGACCTACAGATGGTTATATTGAAATGTGAAAAATAAAGCAGAAAAACCGAAAACTAAATAACCCTATCACATCTGTTTTTCAGGACTGAATCACAGTTTTAGTTATGATTATTCCTCGTATTCTGAACGGTCTGTGTTCCCACCATATTTGAGTGAATAGACCATAAGGTTTGTCATAAACCTGTATACATCTGTGGAACGGCGCATCCGTAGTGCTGTTCGGGAATTTATCTCTGCAGTTTCCATTGCACACAGATAGTCTTTTCTATTGAATACAACACCTAATCTGTTAGTGGTGCGTAGGACACCTTGTGCGTCTTTATATTCAAGATTGGGTCGTTTTCTTCCACCGGGTTCTCGTGGCACATATATTCCTCTGTGGAACTTATATTTTGTGGGTCTGGCTTTGTTTTCGCTCTGCCAAAAGACCTCTCCACCTTCAGGGGGTTTATCAAGTTTGAAATAGATATTATATATTTCATGGTCATGAGGGAGTTTTTCTAAAGCAAATTCAGGGAAAATCATTCGAAGTTCATGCTCAATGGTTTTTGAAAAACCTGCTTTGAGTCCACAGTCATCAAAGAAAAGCGTGCCGCCTCTTTCCAACACATAGATACGCATTGCAGCGCGTTCTTCTTCAGTGAATTCTGGCTTCATCGGTTCACCCTTCATCAACTTTCGACCCATTGTCATTTCTTCTTCGTGTCCAGTCATAATGATGAGGGGGGCATCCAAAATTTGTGGGTCAGTAATTTTTAAGGCTCCCCCAGCGAAACTCATATCTGCACGTACGACTGTGTTATCCTCCAACCATTCTATGAGAGAAGGGATTGCAGTTGGGTCTTGCCACCAATCGCTGAGTGAGTGCTTTAGGCGTATGATTCGTATGTGTGCCTTCAGGTCTGCGCCTTTCCCTTTTATAACAGCACCAAGTTTGTTTCCAATTTCATCTCGCAGTGTAGGTAACTTTCCGAAACCAGCACCTAAACCTTCATAGCCTGCCCCGGTGCCAGTTCCTTGGGTTACATTACCAAATCCTGACCTGCCTACACCTTGTTTGACTATAGACAAATTTCCACTCCCCCCCTTACTTCTTATAGTTGTAACACTTTCGGGAGGTCCTTCGCCACCAGTTAATTCTGGACCATCAATTTGAGATTGGTTTAGGATGGATTCTGGCGATGGTGCGAGTCTGGTAACATTTTCAATCATTGATGGTGCGTCTGAAGGTGTGATGTCTTCAATAGGGAGTACTGGATTTATTGGTGTTGGGATACTTGTTGCGCTTGAAACTCCTTTTACGCCAGTTGTTGCGATTTTTCTAACTACTTTCGTAATAGGCTTCGGTTTTGGTTTTGGCACTTCTTTTCTTATTTCATCACGATCTGCAAGGGGATGCATTAATTCAACGTACGTTCGATCATCAGTTTGCTGTATGACCGGTTTCAATAACCATAGACCTAATACAATGATGCCGATAAAATGTAGAACAAAGGAAACGGTCAATGCTTGCCATTTTCTTTTTTTTGAATATAGTGTTGAGGCATTGTATGACATTTTTTTCTCCTTGTGTTTTTAACCAAAGGTAGTTAGTGCGTTTTCATAGCATTTGTAGGTAGTGATGTCAAATAGTATAAATTGTATATTTTCGGGTATTTTCTGTGAATAATAGGCAGTCCAGTTTCTAATCGTTTGAATTGCAGTGGCTGCAGCCAAATCTGTTGGGTAGCCGTAGACTCCTGTACTGATTGATGGAAAGGCGATAGAATTGATGTCGTTTTCTACTGCTAACTTTAAACTCTCTTTGTAGCAACTTGCGAGTAATTTATCTTCATCTTTGTTACCGCCTTGCCAGACTGGTCCGACGGTATGGATAACGTATTTTGCTGGGAGGTTTCCACCAGTCGTGATGACAGCAGTTCCTGTCGGACACCCCCCTTGTTTTTTCCTTATCTCATCACATTCCTTGATGACTTCATCACCACCTGCGCGACGTATCGCGCCGTCTACACCGCCACCCCCAATGAGTTTTTCGTTTGCTGCGTTTACAATTGCATCAACTTCAGCTTTTGTGATGTCACCTTGAATAAGTTCTATTTTATACATTTTCGTGTGCCTGTTCAATCGGGTTAGAAACCCCTCCTACCATCTATGAGATAGGTTAGTGTTTACGTTTTATGAATCCAATTCGTTGCAGGTTGTTTAGGATAAGGAGCTCAAAGTCAACATCTGTGTTAATGCGGACATAACCTATACCACGTTGCTTGCAATAGTTGTGTATGCTTTCACAATAGTCTTGTTGTTGGTTTTGGTAATGTGCGATAGTTTCTTCATTGATCGTAATCTCTTTGGTTTCTCCTGTTTCAGTGTCTTCTAACTGCCATTCACCTTGTGGAGGAGGTTCAATTTCTTCAGAACATTGAATGTGAATCATTGTCAACGCAAACCCTCTACCTATCAACGAATTGATGCCTTTTGTATATCCAGCAGTATCCAAGAAATCACTTAATATGATGACGACACCAGCTTTCTGTTGGGAACGTGCAAACTGATTTAGGGATTCTGTCATGCGGGTTGTTCCGCTTGTTTCTATTGTGTTTAGTGCTTTTTGTATACGATAATATTGTGTTTTTCCATATAGAGTTGGTAAGACTGACGATAGACGTTCTGCAAATGTATATAAAGTGACTCGGTCTGCGTTTGCTAATGCTACATAAGTTAATGCTGCTGCGATTTTTTTCCCATAGTCTATTTTTGTAGGTTCACCGAATTTCATGGATTGGCTTTTGTCTATCAAGATGGATACGGTTAATTCTTGGTCAGTTTGAAACATTTTGATAAACAACTTATCCAAACGGGCATAGACGTTCCAGTCAAGGTAGCGGAGGTCATCGCCGTATTCGTATTGGCGATAGTCTGCGAATTCCACACCTGTTCCTCGGTTGCGGCTGCGTCGATCGCCTCTGTATTTGCCTCGGAAAGGTTGTTTGCATTGGATGCGAAGTTGCTCAAGTTGTGTAAGAAATTCTGTGCTTAGCATGATATTTGATTTGCATGATTCATTTAATTCACAGTAACATATATTATAGCATGTTCATTTAACAATAGCAAGGGGTGTGTAAAGTTTTTATATGTGTCTGAACCAGGATTTGCAGGATTACCAGATTTCCAGGATTGGAGTTTGATCATTAAGTTCCACACTTAGGCGAAACGTCTTTTGTATACAGCCAAAGCAGTCTCTATTGAAATAGAACTCAACAGCATCAGACTCTAATCCCGGGGAATGCCAAAAGGCATTCATACCGTTGATTTGGAAATCTGAAAATCCTGAAAATCCTGAAAATCCTGGTTCAGACACATACAAAAACTTTACTCCCAATTCATGCCAAAAACTTTACACACCCTATTCTTCCTTTTAATTTTTTTCTATTTCTGCTAAACTATTCTTATATTCTATAGATGAGAGATTTGAAATCAATGAATATCAAAATTCCGCAGATTACGGAAAGTATTTCAGAGTTGAAAAGTTTGACAAGAAAATCACTTAAAGGTTATCAAAAACAAAGACGCACTATGCTATATCTATATCGCAGTGGTCAGGTAAAAACGCGTCAACAAGCAGCAGAGACGATTGGCGTTCACCGAAGTCAAAATGAGTTATCCCGCTGTTTATGCGTTAGTTCGCTATAAATGGAATGCTAAACTTAAGGTGCCCCGCAAAAGTCATGAAAACAACGAAAAAGCATGTGAGGTATTCAAGTTAGGCTTTACAGAAAAGTCAAGACAGCTGTTTCCGATTTTCAGGATTTCGCTTAGCAAAAGTGTTTTCTAATGATTGAACCTTATGTGTATCCGTAATCTCGGACAGGTCTAACTTCAAACAAGAACAGTTGATAACTCAAACTCTTATCTTGGTAATCTGGTAAGCCTGAAAATCCTGGTTCAGACAAGTAACCAAAACTTACACACCCTTGGAATTGCACTTGATATTTACAAAAGTGGTGAAAACTATGATAGGACCTGAAATTTGGATCGCAGGTGTGATGTTAGCATCTTTGATAATATATATGTTGACTGGAGGTGCCGACTTTGGAGGCGGTATCTGGGACCTGTTCGCTACGGGACCACGCGCAAGAGAACAACGCGACCTTATATCACACGCAATCGGACCAATTTGGGAAGCAAACCATGTATGGTTGATCGTAATTATTGTTCTGCTTTTCGTCGCGTTTCCAGTCGCATTCGCTGCCATCGGTACAGCTTTGCACATCCCATTGACTTTTATGCTGATCGGGATTGTTCTACGCGGCACCTCCTTTGTATTTCGCACTTACGATGACCAATCTGAGACAACCCATCAACGATGGAGTCTTGTCTTTGCTATTGGAAGCATCATCACACCCATTATGTTAGGCGTTACTTTAGGAGCAGTCGCATCAGGCACAATTTATATTGATCTGGATACCGGATTAGTAGAAACCGACTTTTTCTCTTCTTGGTTCGCACCATTTCCGTTCGCTATCGGTTTTTTCACGCTGACACTTTGTGCGTTACTCGCTGCAGTTTATCTAACACTGGAAACTGACAATTCTGAATTACAAGAAGATTTTCGAATACGTGCACTTGTTGCTGCTGTAGGGGTGGGTGTCATGGCAGGTATCAGTTTTCTATTGTCCGAAAACGGTGCACCTCCCATACGAAGCGGTTTGGGAAATAGCGTTTGGGCAATACCGTTTCATATCTTGACCGGTGTCGTAGCAATCAGCGCAATAGGCACGATTTGGATGCGATATTACCAGCTTACACGTATCCTTGTTCCATTACAAGTAGTTCTAATAATTTTAGGGTGGGGATTTGCTCAGTATCCAAATATTGTTTCTCCTGACCTAACATTTTCTAATGCTGCTGCTTCCACATCTGCACTAAAACCAGTGTTAGTCGTGATTGCTGTAGGGGCAATAATACTGATACCCGCTTTTTGGTACCTATATGCCGTTTTTAAGGGAACAACAAAAACAGGTTCGTGAATAAATTTTTGACTAAAAATAACCTAAGTTGCCACCTACTTTTGAGTACTCTTGTTGGAGAGGTTTCTAAACCCGATTAGACTGGTTTTTGCTCAAGAAATCGAGGTTAGAAACCCCTCCAACAAATAATAGGTAGCAACTTAGGTTAACAATAGAGGAATTTACAAAATGAAAACAAAACCCATTTTAACTATATTGGTATTGTTGGTTCTGTTTATATCTCATTTACCAAGCATACCTGCCCAAGATTACACGCAAATGCATTTACCTGATGGTGCTAAAGCACGTCTTGGAAAAGGGGCAATCATTGACGTGCAACTGTCCCCAGATAATAAACGGTTGGCTATTTCCAGTTATGCGGGGGTATGGCTTTATGATGTAAGTACAAACGCACAAAACACCCCACTGATAAAATTTGATCCACAGTTTGCTTCCCAGATAGTATTTTCTCCTGATAGCAGGATACTTGCAATCAGTCGTTATGACAAGACGATACACTTTTGGAATAGTGATACGGGTGAACTTAGGTTGAAAATGGATACACCTGAAGGACCTTTCACATCCTTGAAATTCTCACCTGATAGCAAAATCATCATAGTTCAGAATCGGTCAGATGTTATATGGTTATTGAACGTTTCTACTGGAAAACAGATAACTACCTTCAATCCCAATCTACCCAAACTCGATCCTAAAACTTATAGAACCTGGCTACGTGCAGCTGATGCCTATGTTGATGAAAAGGGTGATTATATTATTGGTGCTGGGAAAAAGGATGGTTCAATCAGTCTCCGAAGCGGTAAGAATAATGATGAAATAAGTCAACTTGTATCTCACACGTATGATAGTGAATCTTTACCGATTCAATCGTCACGGCCCTATTATCACGATCCGGATGTAAAGGATGGAGCTCCTTATATAAAATGGGTGAACTCCTTAAACTTTGCACCCGATGGCAAAACCCTCGTGAGTACTGCAAACTATCGGCGCGCACTTAAGGGTGGTTCGGAAGGTCAGGGAGGTCCAACAGAAATATGGGACGTTAGCACGGGAAAACAACTTGCTGTGCTTCAATGGGGAATAGAGGTTACATTTTCAGGGGATGGAAAAACATTGGCTATTCTCGACGACAAAGGTTCTGCTCTCTGGGATGTCCCATCTCGGCGCAAAATCGCTGAGTTTCCAAAAGATGTCAAAATAAAGTTTTCGGGAGATGGAAAAACACTCATAATTATAGACAATGATGGCTATAAAATATGGAACATTGCTACACAACAGGAAATCGCAAAACACACTCAAGTCATAGAATGGTTAGAGAACTCTCCAGAACATCTTCTATTATCCCATGACGGTACAATCCTTGTCACAGCTGATAGAAACGGGGTTGTTGCTCTGCGGGATACACAAGACACTATGCAGCTACGTGCCCTTATCACAGGTTATAACAATCCGTTCACGACAATAGCATTTTCGCACGATGGCAAGTATCTTGTAAGCGGAGGAGATGTCGGCAGTCAAATTCAAATATGGAATGCTAACAACCACAAAAAGTGGAAATCAATTACAAATAGTATCAGCAGCTTAGCTATTACGAAAGATAATGCCTTTCTTATCGGAGAACGCATTATGAGTAAAAGCGAGAGTGAAATCAGAGTTTGGGATATTGCTACTGGAGAACAGATGAATGTTTTTACTATCAAAGATGTATTCCGTGATCGTTCCTTCACTTCTTTTGACAATGGAAAAGTTATCGCCCTTCATAATAAATCTGTGTTGACTCCTTATGGAGAAAAGTTGGCGATCGAAACACATGCGGGGATTGAGGTGTGGGATATTCATAACAAAAAACTTATAAATACGTTTCCAAAAGTCGGGAAACGTGTTGTTGTGTCGGCTTTGTCACCCGATGGAAACATCCTTGCTGTCGGATCAGAAGATGCAATAGATCTATGGGATACCCAAACACGAAAACAGGTTAAAATCAAAACCGCTAAGAATTTGCAAGAAAGTGTGTTAGGAGCATTCGGATTAAATGAATCTCGCATTTATGCTTTAACGTTCTCATCTGATGGAAAAACACTCGCAGCTGCGTTACAAAATAAAGTCGTGCATCTGTGGGAAATTCCGAATAATCGTCCACAAAACATTCTTAAGCATGATGCCACAGTGAGTAGGTTAGCATTTTCTCCAAATGGGAAACTTCTTGCATGTGGAGATGCATCTGGAAGAATATCTCTTTGGGATTTAGCGAGTGGGCAACTCCTTACCACATATAATGGACACGGATTTTTTATTAGCGGTTTAAAATTTACACCTGATGGAAAAACTCTCGCAAGTATTGGGGGTGGAGATATTCAAGGGGACAACACCGGAACTATTCTGCTTTGGGATATTCCTTCAAAATGATATTACGTAAAAAAACAAACATTATTTGAAATTAACCAAAATTTTGTTGCTTTTTGCTAATAAGTTACGTTAAAATATGTAATTTGGTGTGATTCATACTTTCACACCGCACAAAAACAAGGCTTTTTACATTATTATATCGTTCATAGTCTTTATGTATTGAGGAGGAAAGGCGTGTAGTTACGTTCACGCTAATAAATGAAAATGCGGTTTTCTAAAGAGACACAAAATACTTATGAAATCAGGTTTGCAATCGGTGTGTTCCTATTGTTCTGTATGGTCTTGCTAAGCGGAACGATTCTTAACGCAGATGACGACATCAAACCTGCGTGGAAGGATGCTTTTGCAGCAGTAGATAAAGGGGATTACAAAAATGCAATACCAAAATTAGAGAATATTCTGAAGACAAAATTGACTAAGTTAGAAAGACTAGAAATCCATCATGTACTGGGTTATGCTTACGAGAAATCACGGAATCGACCAAAAGCCGTGGGGCATTATGTTCAAGCAATTACAAAGGATTATACACTTGCTGACAGCGCAAACTATCGTCTCGCGAAGTTGTATGAGGATATGAATAATGATACCAAGGCGATTCAATGGTATGCACATCTGGTCAAAAATTATCAAAATAGTTCCTATACTATTGATGTCAAATGGAGTTTAGCAGAACTCCATTTAAAGCATAGACAGTATGCTAAAGCAAAAGAACACTTAGTTGGTGTAATTGACCACCCCGGTTATGCCCGTGAAGCAACTTATGCATTAGCTCGTTGTGAAGAAGGATTAGCACAATATACGGAAGCATTCAAAATACACCAAAAACTTATAAGAGAAAAACAATCAGATAAAATAGCTGATAATGCACTTGGTAAATTAAAAATGCTTGCCCATGACCACAGATCGCTAAAACTCACTGTGGAAGATAAACTCAATTGTGGATTAGTCCTTTATCATCAAAATAAATGGAAATCCGCCGTATATGAATTTACCCCACTGACAAAAAGTGCAGATCCAAAGATCAAAGGTCGGGCGTTATATCATCTGGGACAGAGTAATCAAGCAAGAAAATGGTATAATACGGCTATGAAGAATTACAATGCAGTCATCACACTTGGAACTAAATCTGACTACCTAACTCGTGCACACTACCAAATCGCACAAATTTATCGGAAGAAAGGAAACCTAACAACCGCTGTCAATCGCCTTGAGAGTTTTGTCAAAAACTATCCATGGAGCGAATTTGTAGATAATGCGCTTTATGACATCGCACAAATCCACGACAAACGTGGCAAAACTGAGTCAGTACTTGATGCATATTCAAGATTAATTGATGTTGCACCTGGCAGTGAATATGCAGATTGGGCAGCCTGGAAAATTGGATGGCTTCGGTTTGACGAAAAACGGTATGAAGAAAGCTATAAGGCATTTGAAGGACTAAAAGAAAATTTCCCGGGTAACCGTTATGCAATGGGTGCACATTTTTGGATGGCAAAAATACACGAACGACAGAATAAACTCGAACTTGCAAAGAAAATATATGCAGAGGTGGCAAAAGCCCGATACTGGTACTACAGCGCAAGAGCAAAGGCAATCCTCAATGTCACAACATCTGAATTGGAACCCAAAGCTATACCAGATTCAGAATTACCTGTTAATGAAAGATGGCCTGAACAACTACCGACGATGATGAAACTCGGACTTTATGAGGACGCAATTTATCTTTTGTCGTGTTACATAGACAAAACACCAGATGCTGCTAAAGAATGTTACTTCGCTCTGATAACATGTTATGAACGTTTGTCAAGATATGACATGGCACGTGCAATAGCAGAAAAAGCACTTCTGAGTACAACATTTGATAATCAGGCAAGTAATGAACTGGCACAACTCCGTAGACAGCTCTATCCTTTACATTATGAAAGATACGTTGAAAAATACGCTAAGTTGTACAATGTTGACGCATCTTTAATTTACGCTATGATCTTAGAAGAAAGCCGTTACCAAAGAGATGCAATCAGTTGGGCAGGCGCAATCGGTCTGATGCAAATCATGCCTTCAACCGGCAAAGAACTTGCACGCCAACTCAAAATACCCAGATTCCACTCAAGAATGCTCAAGATTCCCGAAGTAAACATCAGAATGGGAACTAAATATATCGGTGAACTAAATTCAATGTTTGATGGGGACGCAATGTTAGTGTCTGGCGCATACAACGGTGGACCGGGTAGAATGAAACGGTGGTTAGAATCTAAGAACATCAAAGACATTGATGAATTTGTGGAAAAAATTACAATCCGAGAAACCCGACTCCACATCAAAAAAGTCATTAATAGCTATGACAATTATGTGGAAATCTATGGGCAATCAGAAGCACCAGCTGTGAATTCAGCATTCGGAAATCCAGAGAATCCTGTAAAAAATTCAGTCATAGGACAACTGCCTGTTGACAAATAAATATCTTGTAGGGGGGAACTCCGAGACTCGCGAATCGGTGATCGTTCCTACAGGGTGTGAATTTCACAAATCCGAATGCTAATTTGACCTTAGTTTGACAAATTCAGGTTCTTTGTCTTGTGCCATCACAGTCCGTTTCTGCCAACCCGTTTCGTCCTCATCAGGAAAATCCGCACGGAAGTGTGCCCCGCGGCTTTCATCTCTGGTCAGTGCCGCATGCGTAATCACCCATGCAACAATCAACATATTGACAGTTTCACATAAACCAACATCCGTTGTCTGAATAGACATTGATGAACTTGGATGTAGATTGAGTTCTGCACCTATCTCTTCAAGATCGGATAGGGTTAGCTCTAATCCCTCTTGGTAGCGTTCAATCGCAACGTTTTCCCAGAGTGTCTCACGAATAGCATCCTTTAGTTCAAGAATTACGTCATCTCCTAACCCGATTGTGTTAGCTTCGGTTTCGCATTTCTCAATTTGGATTTTTGGTGGGGATTCACATGTTAGCGAAGATGCATAAGATGCCGCATTCGTTCCAGCACGAACCCCAAATACAAGACATTCCAAGAGTGAATTACTTGCTAAACGGTTGGCACCGTGCACACCCGTGCAAGCCACCTCACCACACGCATAAAGTCCACGTAGATTCGTTTCCGTTTCCGCGTTAGTGCGGATTCCACCCATCATAAAGTGAGCACCTGGCCTCACAGGAATTAAGTCTATATTTATATCAAGTCCGTAGCGTTTTGTTGTGGCAAAGATTGTAGGGAAACGTTCTTGAATGAAATCTGCGGGTTTGTGCGTTATATCAAGATATACACAAGGGAAGTCTGTCTGAAACATCTCATTTTGGATGGCTCTACTGACGACATCGCGAGGGGCAAGTTCACCCTTTTCATGGTATTTGTCCATGAAACGTTCACCACGAATGTTGATCAATCGTCCACCTTCTCCCCGGACTGCCTCTGAGATGAGAAAACTTGGCGCACCGTCAAGGAAAAGCGTCGTCGGGTGGAACTGGACAAACTCCATATCTATCAATTCACAACCCGCACGCCAAGCTGCAGCAAAACCATCGCCAGTGGCGACCTCCGGGTTAGACGTACACGGATAGAGACGACCAAGTCCACCCGTTGCAAGAATCGTTGCTTTGGCATAAAGGTATTTGAGTTGCCCCTCTATGATGGCAGATACACCATAACATGTAGTACTATTATCATCAGTAGAGGATACTGCATCTGTTAGGAGATCAACCGCAAAAGCATTTGATATCACTTGGATACGTTCTGTATTCAATACGCGTTGAACAAGAACATCCGTTGTTTCACGACCTGTGGCATCCCCTTTGTGAACGATTCTTCTGCGACTATGTGCGGCTTCCTGTGTGAAACGAGGAAGTGTTCCTTCCCAATCAAAGTCAGCACCCCATTCCAACAATTCATTCACACGTGGAATGCCTTCTGCAACCATTGTTTCTACGACCTGAATATCACATAAACCACACCCTGCACTACATGTATCTTTTACATGCAGGTCAACAGTGTCATCAACGTTCATAGCAACGGCAATACCACCTTGCGCGTAGAGAGTATTACTCTCTTTAAGGGTTGTTTTTGTGATTAATGTGACATCAGTACTTTCACTTGCAGCAAGCGCAGCACGCAGCCCCGCAGCACCACTTCCAATTATTAAGACATCTGTAGACCAATCTGAACTCGCTTCTGAATTCAGCGTAGAAAAATCTGTTTCTGTATTCATAAATATGCTGCAAGCCTTTCAGCATTCACGTCTATTGCATTAAAGGGTAGGTGCGAAACTCTCATCAACCGGCATAACTTTGCCTGCACCAGTAGCGATTAGCGTGTCATCGCTGAGTCTAACTTCAGCCTTTGCCTCTATTAAACGCCGGGAAACTTTTGTACGCTCTGCATAAACAAAGAGTTTCACACCTGTTGGTGCTGGCTTACGAAAACGCACTTCAAGTTGTGCTGTAACAGCAGGCCCATCATAAGTACCTATACCAATGTGGGTGATCGCCTCATCCAAGAGTGTACTTATGATGCCGCCGTGTAGAATGTTTGCCCAACCTTGCATGTGTTCGGGAGGGGTGCATTCTATGTGAACTTCGGCTCCAGCATCCCTGATTTCCGGATTCACCTGCAACCCATACGGATTTTTCTTACCGCAAACAAAACAGCGATTGTTATTTTCAATTCCCATTTTTAAGTTACTATTTTGTGTTGGTACTTAGAAGTAGCCTCTCAAGAAGCAAGCATTGCAAGACTACGTTCTAATTTTTTCTGTTCGATCAATAACCTTTCAAGCAATTCACGTTTTTGTACAACCACATTTTCCGGAGCACGTTCTATAAAATTCGGATTGTCCAAAGTTTTCTGAGCAGCGAGTACGTCCTTCGTTGTTTGCTGATGACGTTTTGTTAGGCGGGCATGTTCCGCCTCAAGATCAATGACCCCTGCTAATGGAATATGGATAGTCAGTGCGCCTATCACTGCTTCTGCAGAGTTAGGCGGTTTCTCCAATGTCTCTGCAATAGTGATTGACTCTACTTTTGTAAAAGCAGGTAGGTATTGGTCAAGATAGGTATTCAACCTATTCCGAATTTCAGCATTTGGTGATTGGATGTGTACCTCCACTGCTGCCCCAATTGGTACATTCAATTCACCTCGAATACTTCTGATATTATCAATCACTTCCATGATTGTGGCCATGGTAGTTTCTGCTGTTGGGTTTTCTGTAGTAGGTTCTGGCCAGGGTGCTATAGCAACTGAAGCAGGTTCATCAGATGACGTAGAATCTTTAGTGTGTGGAAGTAGTTGCCAAATTTCCTCAGTTAAAAATGGCATGATTGGGTGCAATAGCCGCATGACCTGTTCCAAAACTTCCGCAGCATACCATAACGCTTCTGGTTTGTTTCTTGTAAGCCGTTGTTTAGCAAATTCCAGATACCAATCACAGAATTCATGCCACAGGAATGCGTAGAGCGTCTGTGCGACCTCGTAAAAACGGAAGTTTTCAAGGGCATCTGTTGCAGTTTTTATCGTCTTGATAAGGCGACTTTGTATCCATTGAACCTCTAATGGGGCATCTTCCTTAACGGTTCGTCTCTCTTTTGGAACAGGATGTTTTTCCAAGTTCATCAGGATAAACCGTGCTGCGTTCCAAATTTTGTTAGCAAACCTTTTTCCCGATTCTATCTGGGATTCTGGAAGTGGCACATAAGGAATCGGTGTACTTATATTTGCAAGTGCAAATCGGAATGCATCCGTCCCGTAGGTTTCAATTGTTTCCACCGGATCAATGCTATTCCCTTTTGACTTGCTCATCTTCTGACCTTTTTCGTCAGCAATGAGTCCGTGCAGATATACAGTACGGAATGGCACTTCATTCATACAGCCCAACCCTAACATAATCATCCTTGCCACCCAGAAGAATAGGATATCCCAACCGGTAACAAGTACGGATGTGGGATAAAATGTTTTCAGATCATCCGTTTCTTGAGGCCATCCCATAGTTGAAAAGGGCCACAATCCGGAACTAAACCAGGTATCCAATACATCTTCATCTTGATGAAAACTCGTTGATCCACATTCACACTGTTGGGGTGTACCCATTGCAGCAGTGATTTTTTCACATGCATCACAATACCATATAGGCAATCTGTGCCCCCACCATCTTTGTCGTGAAATTGGCCACGGTTCAATGTTCTCCATCCAGTGAAAAAAGCGGGATGTTTCACGCTCAGGAATGAATTTAACTTCCCCTTTTTTCGTTGCTTCTATAGCACGTTGCGCAAGGGGACGCACATTCATAAACCATTGCAATGATATGGCAGGTTCAACAATTGTATTGCATCTGTCGTGATGTCCAACTGCATGTCTGTGCGGAACAATTTTGACAAGATATCCCTCCTTCTCCAGATCTTCAACGACTCTTTTTCTACAATCCCAGCGCGATAATCCGACGTAAGCCTCTCCCGCAGCCTCGTTCATGTGTCCATCTGGAGTAAAGATGTTCCTTTGTTCAAGGTCGTGTCTTAATCCGATTTCATAATCATTGACATCATGCGCGGGCGTAACTTTCAAAGCACCTGTCCCAAATTCGGTATCAACATACTCATCTGCTATGATCGGTATCTCCCTATTTACAAGTGGTAGCAGAACCTTTTTTTCAACTAAATTCTGGTATCTGTCATCATCTGGATGCACTGCTAAAGCGGTATCCCCTAACATTGTTTCGGGACGTGTCGTGGCAATTTCGAGAACAACGTCACTATCAATCACGGGATATTGGATATGATAGAAATTCCCATCAATTTCAACCGGTTCCACCTCAAGATTGCTGACAGCGGTATTACATTCGGGACACCAGTTTACCATATACGTATCACGATAGATAAGTCCTTGATTATAGAGTTTTACAAAAGCAGTACGCACAGCTTCGGATAGTCCATCATCAAGAGTAAACCTTTCTCGATCCCAATCACAAGAACAACCAAGTTGTTGTAGCTGCGAGACAATATATCCGGCGGATTCCCTTTTCCATTGCCACATTCGTTCAATGAACTCCTCTCTGCCAATTTCGTTTCGACTGGTCCCTTCTTCAGCAAGTTTGCGTTCCATTATAAGTTCAGTAACAATACCAGCGTGGTCTGTTCCCGGCATCCAGAGTGTGTTGTAACCTTGCATGCGCCGCCACCTAATAAGACAATCTTGTAGTGTGTTATCAAGCGCATGTCCAATATGCAGGCTACCAGTGATATTAGGTGGTGGAATAACTATTGCGTAGGCGGGTTTGTCAGAGGTGGTTTCTGCATGAAAAAAACCGTTGCTCTGCCAAAATTGGTACCATTTGCCCTCAATCTCCTGAGGGTCGTAAATCTTCGGAAGACTTGTCATATTCTTACCTGATAGGAAATTTAATGTAAAAGAAATTTATACGTTATATAAATGTTATGTTGTGTTATAGGATTAATTGTAGATAGATGAAATGTAGGAGGGAACTCCGCTTCCCGGCTATTACAACATATTGTCGGGATTTGGAGATCGCTCCTACATGTGAAGTTTTTTACTATAATTTCACCATAAAACCTTTAGGTAAATGAGGGTTCAACCCATCCAAAAGCACCATTGTCTGATTGATAAAGTAGGTTGACCTGTCGCGTTTCAGAGTTAAGAAACATCAATAATGATTCACCAGAGGAATGAAGTTCAGTAGCAGCTTCGCCCACCGTCAATGGTTTTGAGGCAAACTTCTCCGATGCAGGAATAATCGTCGGTGCATCAAACGAGTCCGTTTCCACCAATGTTTCTGTTGTATCTGGATTTAATTGTGCGACTACATCGCGATGCGGTGCATTATGCCGTCTGTCTTTCGCGCGTTCTTTGTATCGACGAATCTGTTTAATAACTTTGTCAATAGCACCGTCCAATGCACTCATCAAATCATGAGTCTCGTTCTTCGCATAGAATGAAACCCTGGGCGCAGTAACTTTTACCTCTGCTTCAAAACGATGCTTTTCCGATTTCAGAATAACGTTGAACTCATGCATATCCCCAAAACGAGATTCTATCTTCTCTGCACGCTTAAGAATATAGTCGTGAATGTCATCAGTAATTTTGAGATGTTGTCCTGAATATGTAATTTTCATAGTATTCCCTCCAGCATATATATGTAAAAAGATTGAAAATTTTCAGCGGAAATTATTGCAATCACAAAGCAAAAATGACTTTGACTACAACCTATCACATAAATCGTAGGAGGGGTTTCTAACCCCGATTTACCAGATACGCGATTCAGTGAATTTGGACAAATTGCATTTATGAGATACGCTCTAATAGTTACTTAGTGTTACTTTTCAAGGTTTTTTCTTTGACGTGAAGATAGGATACCAAGCTCTTCCCGATATTTTTGAACAGTCCGTCTGGCAACTATGACCCCACGTTCTTTCAACGATGTACTTATGATTTGATCGCTTAAGGGTTTTGCTGGATTTTCCTTTCTGATCATATCTCTTATTTCAGATTTCACATGTTCAGCTGAAACTGAATTGCCTTGTGTTGTTGCTAATTGATTACTAAAAAAGAATTTCAGTGGGTAAGTACCGTTCGGTGTTTGTACATACTTATTGCTTGTTACGCGGCTCACCGTCGATTCATGAACACCTGCCATATCGGCAACAGTCTTTAGTGTCAGCGGCTTAAGACTTTGCGCGCCATGTTTCAAGAAATCGGATTGTACTTTAAATATTGCTTCTGTGACCCGTTCAATAGTACGCCCGCGTTGGACAATACTGTTCAGTACATCCATCGCGTCATTATACTTCTGTTGAATCCACATTTTTGCGTCAGCATCTAAATTCCTGTTGTCATCTCGCATTAGGTTTATATATTCTGGATTCATGCGTAAACGTGGAATATAATTATCCATTGAAACGATCTGATATTCACCATCAATCTCCATGATTTGAATATCTGGTACGACTCCTTGTATAGTTTCAGGTGATTTGACTAAGTCTTTGACGGCGGGATCAGAAAAGTAACGACCAGGATATGGGGAAAGTGTCCCTATCCATTTTGATGCCTTTATAATCTCGTCCCTCTCCACGCCAAGGTCTTGAGACATCGTTGAAATTCTACTGTTTAAGAGGTCATCTAAATGGTCTTCAATAATACGTTTTGCTAATGCCAAAGGTGCTTCATTTCCATTTAATGATGTACCGTTTTGTTGAAATTGCTGAGATTCTTGGTTTCGAATCTGAATGCTAAGTGTTTCCTTTAGATCACGGTAGGCAATGCCAATTGGTTCAAAAGTATCCTGTATTGTTTCCAGCACTTTTTCTACTTCTGCAACCGAACACTTTTGGTTATTCGCAATGTCTTCTATGGTAAGTTCGTATAAAGATAAATCGTTATTTTCACAAACAACTGTATATGTCTTCCTGTTTTTCTCGTCAACGTTCTCCTTGTCTGTTTTGTCAACGATATGCCAAATTTTCCCACCAGCATTAGAAACTATAGTCTTTAGAGTAGGTTCTATCTGTACAATCTCAAAATAACGGTTGTCTTTGTCTGTTTTTGATGATCTGCTACCGTTTTCTATATTACATAATTTCTTTGATATACTTGTCTGCAAATCTTCAGATAAATGACCCGCTTCAAAATCGGAAACGAATTTAAGCGGAAGAGAAAAAAGTTTTAATTGTAGTTGACCATCATCATTTAGGTTGCCAATAATTTGTTCACCAATAGAACGTTCTTTTTCTGTAAAGGGTGCTAACTGAAGTTGTTGGTATAAATAACTCTGTAACGATTGTGCTTCAGCAACATCCGGTTCGGGAGCATCACTATCATCAGATTGAGCAACTTCTTTTGAAGTCGGCACCCGCATGTCGTCAAAAACTGAATGCCAATCTATATCAACAGCACTATCTACCCTATCAATATTCTCCTCAGGTTTGTTACATTCAGGCCTCGGATCGTAATCTTCCATTGATAGGGCAGTTTCACGCTCCTCCTCAATATCTAAAAGCGGATTTTGGTTGAGTTCCTGTTCAATGAACTGCCTTAATTCAAGCTGCGGCATCATCAGCACCTTAATCGCTTGTTGCAACTTCGGTGTCATGACAATTTTTTGTTGTTGTGACTGTGTCTGTATAAGTCTCGGTTGGATTTTCATCACGCGGCACTCCAATACATCACAATTAGAACATTAGGGTGTATGCGTGAAATACACCATTTTTCTCAGTTTTCAAGCAATATTATGGTGAAGGGTTAGTTTACGGTTGCTCTCCTATTTTGCATAATGAAAGTTCTTACCGAAATAAAGTTCCCTTGCAACTTTACTATTTATAAGTTCTTCTGGTGTTCCATCCAATGTAATTTTACCATCCGCTATAAGATAGGCACGATCAACGATATTAAGCGTTTCAACTGCATTATGGTCTGTTATGAGGATACCAAGATTTCTACTTCGTAAATGTAAAATGAGTTGTTTTATATCTGCAACAGCAATAGGATCAATTCCTGAAAGCGGTTCATCCAACAAGATGAATTCAGGTTGTGCTGCCAATGCTCTTGCAATCTCAGCCCGTCGACACTCTCCCCCTGAGAGTGTATATGCTTTGCGATCTAACAGATGAGAGATACCAAGTTCATCTGTAAATTCAATTATGCGGGGTTCTCTCTCATCTTTCGGCATCCCACGTGCCTCTAAAATTGCTTCAATATTCTGTTTCACCGTCAGTTTTCTAAAAATGGAGGTTTCCTGAGAAAGATAGCCAATACCCAGTCGCGCCCTTTTGTACATAGGTAAAAAAGTTATATCTTTTTCGCCATATACAATCCTACCGGAATTAGGACGAATTATTCCAACCATTATATAAAATGTTGTAGATTTACCGGCACCGTTCGGCCCCAATAAACCAACTATTTCCCCTTGTTGAACAGATAAACTAACTTCGTTGACGACGATGGGTCCCCGCCGTGTATATCTTTTCACAAGATTATGTGCTTGTAGTTCAGTTGCCACGTTGTTACTACTGTTGCTCTCCATTTGTTTATATTTGAAATATCTACCAAATAAACTGATTGATGCAGAAAATTGATTAAAACAGCACAATACTGCTATATCAGTTCTGGTAACTAATGGCTGCTGCCGAAACTACTCCTTTTCCTCAGGTTCTTCTGTATCTTCACTCTCTTCTTCTGTATCAGTTGGCTCTGTATCTTCCTCAGTTTCGGCAGGTTCAGTTGGCTCTGTATCTTTTTCTGTATCAGTTGTTTCAGTTTTATCCTCAGTTTCAGCAGATTCAGTATCTTCGTCATTTTTAGACTCTTTCCCTTCTTTTTCTGCATCCGTAGGATTAGATTTTTCCTCTTTATCCTCTTCATCAGTCTCGCTATTAGGCTTTTTCTCAGTTTCTTTTTCTGAATCTGGAGAAACTGAATCCTTATCGCTCGTGTTTGATGATGAATCGTCTGTACCTTCCGCACTGGGTTCCTCTGATTCCTCTGTTGAATCAGGTGGGCTTGCTTGAGTCACGGTTACCTTGAATTTAACGTCTCCGACACCTGTCTGCTTACCGGTCGTCCTATTGAGGGTAAAGAGTTTTGTTTCAAGTCTATCTTCGTTCTGTAAAACCACGACGTTATCTTTGAGAACGATGATATTCGTTAGATTATTCATTGTTGCATGGTCACAAGTTGCAAAGATATCCTGGTCTCGTATCTCCACATTACCTTCGGCTATAATTTCAATGGTTTCACCGGTTTTCGTATCACTCTTGAGTGTAACTTTATCTGCATTGAGAAATCCAATTTCAACCTCTTCTTCATTAAGTCTTACCGTTTTTACATTTCCGGTGAGGATCGTGATTCCGGACTTCTGGTCCCTATCCATAAAATCTGAGTCGCCAATAATCACTTCTTTGATTGGTTCGGTCTGGGTATTTTCGTCATCCGATTTTTCCGATGACTTACTGTCCTCGGTTGTCTCAACCTGAGGTTCTGGATTCTCCTCTGTCTGGGTTACAACTTCATCATCCTTCTGCTCTGATTCAGGTGCTTCCGCTGCCCACACAGGGAGAGTTGTTAGACAGAGGATCACACCAAGAAATACAAACATAATTGCAATGAAGTGTGGTAATTTTCGATACATTTCAGCATTCAACTTACAGATGATTTTCATACTATTCATTTTTTTCCTCATCTTTAGGATAAAGTTTAAATCTATTTTTTGACATTTTTACGGTTTCAAGGTCTGGATTTGCTACCATTTCAATTCCATACCAAGTGGAATCCCCTCGTACTAACTTAACTTCAGCGGGGGAATAAAGATGTCCCTCTTTGTTTAGCCAATGGAGTTCCTCTGTGAACAATGTGCCACTTTCGTTAACACCAACCACCCCACCGTAAAAATACAAATTGTCTTTCTGTTTACCAGTGGGGAAAAACTCGCCTTTATCTCCTGTCAAAGTAATAGAAATTTTACCTTCCTCAAAAATCTGAAGTTCAGGGTTCTTTACTATTACCTTTTCTTTTCTAATTTCTGATGATTCTCCACGAAGATGCCACTTTTTCACACCCGCCTCAGTGTGTTGCATTGAAAATGTTTCAAGCTGCTGGGCAGGTAAGGGAACTTCCGCTTCTTTTTCATCCTCGCGCTCACAACCCGTCATAAGACTCAAACAAATCCAACCTAACACTGTGAGGTTAAGGACGTGTTTTCCACCTTTCATGCATCCATATCCACTGTTCCGGATATTTTCGTATATAATCTTCAATGATTTTGGTAAATTTTTGTGTATTAATAACAAGTTCTTGCTCTTTATCATCGTACCGTTCTAATTCCAACGGCGGTTCAATTACCACCCGGTGTGTACCATCGGGTTGGCGTATAATGAAAGCCGGTAAAATAGTTGCACCTGTTCTTAGAGCAAATGCTACAGGACTGTAAGGTGTGTAGGCCGGAATTCCAAAAAAGTCAACAAAGACACCTTTCACAGTTGTATCTACATCAGCAACTATTCCAAGGAGCTCATTTTTTCTTAAGCATTTAAGCGCATGCCTAACACCAGTATCCCGATCAATAGTCGCATATCCAACTTTTTCCCGCTTACTACTCACAATGGCATCTAAACGTGGGGAACGTAACTTGCGAACAATAGGTGTCACCGGCTCAACAGTCGCACTTATGCAGGCTGCTAATAGTTCCCAATTGCCAAAATGACCAGTTATAAGGATTGTACCTTTTCCTTGTGCTATGGAATGCTCTATATGATGTCTCCCCTCAATACTGATATACTTATAAATATGTTTTGGAATCATACGTGGTAAACGCATAAACTCCACAACAGTCTTGCCTAAATTTTCAAAACATCTTTTTGCAATCGCTTCAACAGCAAGATCATCAGGTATATCCAATCGCTGTCGTAGGTGTTCACATGCCAATCGTCTTTGCTTTGATGCAAATCTATAGGCAAGAACACCCAACCATCCACCGAGAATCAATGAAAATGAATGCGGAAGCAAAGAAATACAGTATCCTGTCAGTTTGGCTGTAATTCCATAACACCAATCTTTCATTAGAAATATAGTATACCAAATTAAGTGTAAAATTACAAAGAAAAATAAAAGGTTACCCCAATTAAATCACACATTAACAGAATATATTTATGTTGCATGACTATGGATTTTTCTTTCTATTTTTTGCGTTTATTATACCAATTCTAAAAATATTGTCTCATTAAGGAATTCCACTGTTATTGCTGGTTGGGGTAC
>JAAXHO010000164.1 GCA_012270795.1 Candidatus Poribacteria bacterium | reverse complement strand
GACCTTTGGTCGCGACCGTGCGGGCTCTTCTATAGGAGCGACCTCCCGGGTCGCGACCAAAGGTGCTCCTACAACTCAGAATGTAGAATTAATTGTATAATTTACCATATAACGATTAGCGGTAGTAGCAAACATATTCGCTGCTGTCGCCAATCGTTACATAAAAACCCTAAAACAGATTTATAGTTTTTCTCTTAGTGAATCCATTAACCCATCTGGTGGATCAAACGGAAGGTCAATAATTTGATTCGTTATACCGCTATAGTACATCCCTAAGAGAAGGTTGAATTCTGCAAGTGACTGTTTGAGGTGTGTCGGATGTTCTTTGCTTTCATCATCAAGCCAATCGAAAACTGCCTCAGTGAGGTTTCCCTGTGCTTGAACATCTTGTTCGCCATAGTTGAGTGGACCGCCTTCATAGCCGTCTTTTCGTGTAGAACGTTCCCAACTGCTAAAACGCCAATGCACAAAACCTTCTGTTCCAATGACAAAGACGCGTTTATGGCAATAAATACCTTGATTGTCAGATGCCATTGTCCCCATGCCCTGACCAAATGCTAGAGAGACGTGAAGTCCATTTTCATAAATAACTTGTGCTGCCGCATGCATAGGCGAAGGTTGGGCAGAGTCCAAATGTTCTCTCCCTGAAACCTGCCCTAATACACTTACAGGTCTGGAATTATCAATATAGGAAGAAACTAACTGCAGAACATGTGGTCCCTGATCCACTGGCGTGCTCCGGGCACTGGCATCAATGAACTTAATCTCACCTATTTTGCCTTCCGCAACATCTCTCTTGAGTTCAAGATTCTGGGGATGAAAGTTCAACTGTGTGTTGACAACAAACTTCGTTTTGGTTTCTTCTGCTAATCCAGCAATCTGTTTCCAGTCTTCACTTTCAACTGCAATTGGTTTTTCTACAATCGCAGCAGGCACACCATGGTCTGATGCCTGTTTCATCAGTGAATACCGAATTCGTTCATTGGATCCGCGTAGCACAGGAGCAGTCACAATATGGAGAAGATCTGGCTTCTCCTTCTCAAGCATCTCGTCTAAATCTGTATACCGAGAAGAAATCTCAAATCTATCACCAAAATTATTGAGACGTTCTTCGTTCATATCACAGATCGCTGCGAGTTTACCACCTTTAACAAAGCGATAGGCACTGGCATGCCCACCTGCGCGGCCACCGCACCCCAACATCGCACTTTTATACATAAAAAATCTCCTAAGTTAGAAACGATTAGTTTGAAAATTGCGTATTCTCATATATGAGAAATATAGAGAAATATATTTTGATATAGATTAACAGAAAGACTTGTTTTTGTCAACAAATATAAACCTTTTCACCATTCTTTGCGCTGTCGTAAAGTGCATCCAATATCTGCATAAATATATAAGCATCAGATGAATCAATGTCTGGTGCCACTCCACCTGCAATAGCCATCGCGAAATGGTTGAGTTCATAGTAGAATACTGGCACTTCTTCAGGCAATTTTCCATGATCAATTTCTATGGGTTCGTCAATCGGTTCTCGGATAAATTCGCCATCTTTAAATCGTGAGATACCGCCGTTTGTGATTGCACCAGTGGTGCCGTATAGTTCTACCACGCTCCCTGAATCTGAATGGCTCATACGGGAACAGTCAATCTGGATAGTTTTCCCACCCTCACATCCCAGGAGACCAGTGAAATAGTCTTCTGCTGCGCCCTCCGGTCCATCGTACTGTGGATAAAGCACATGCTTTGAAGCAAATGCCCACTCAGGTTTTGGACATCCCATCCACCACCATGTCAGGTTGAGTTCATGTGAGTAGTGCTGTCCCAACGAACCACCTTTCTGCCCATATACATGTAACCATCGGCTGTTGGCATCAAGGGCTGGAATGGAGTTGAATTTTCCAAAAACGCGGGCGTGAAATGGCTCTCCGATTGCTCCGTTTAGAACAGCGCGCCGAATTTGGCGGTTGTGCGGAAAGTGACGCATAAAATAACAGAATTGGAGCGTTTTGCCTGACTGTTGTGCTGCTGTTTCCATCTCTAAAATTTCTGGTGCGCGGATAGCATGCGGTTTTTGGACTAAGACATGTTTACCTGCATTGAGCGTGTCCAAAACTTGCTGGAGTCTGCCATCAGGAGAAGTGGCAAGATAAACAGCATCAACAGACGGATTATCCAACAACTCGCGATAGTCAGTGTATTGTTGTTGGGCTGCGTAGTCATTTGCTGCTTGCTCACGACGGGTTGGATCGCGCTCTGCAATGGCGATGACGTTCAGTCGAGAGGTGGCATTAGCAGCATTGATAGCTTGGCAGCCTGCCCATCCGCACCCGACGACTCCGAGTTGAATGATTTGGTTTGACATCTGGGATTTATCCTATTTGTTACGGTTTTACAACTTTGTAGTGTTCAACCTGTCCATTTTGGATTACTTGAATTGCAAGACTTTTGACGGGGTGTCGGTTTGCATCGTAATGCGATATGCTTGTAGCCCCTTTGTAATCTCTGACTGCTGCAAAAGCATCACGAACTGCAACCGGTTCAAGCATACCCGCTGTCTCAATTGCGCGTGCTAACAGACGCATGGTATCATAACCAGATGCTGCAATACCATCAGGTGCACTACCGAACAAGGTTGTATAACCATTCACAAACGCCTGCACTTCTGCATCCTGTGTCGCCACAGAGAAATTCGTAGGATAATAACTACCATCTAACACAGTACTATCGTCTAAAATACTAAGAAAACGTTCTCTGTCGTCCCAAGCACTTCCACCAAGGAAGGTCGCTTTGATACCAAGTTGTTTTACTTCATTTATTAATCGTGGCACTTCTGGCTGATGACCGGGACAGAAAATAACATCAGGTGTAGCACTTTGAATATCTGTGAGCAGTGTTGTGAATGTGGTTTCACCTGTTGCGTAGGATCCGCTGTGAACAATCTGTCCACCGAGTTCCTTAAATGCTGCTTCAAATGCTTGGACAAGGTCTATGGAGTAGTTATCACCTTCTTCAAAAATTGTAGCTGCGGTTGTGGCCCCAAGTTCCTCTGGATTCATTGCGAAACTTGCCATCACCTTTCCTTGAAATGGGTTTGGCACTGTGATGAGAAAAATGTAATCACCTGATTCTGGGACATTTGAGCCGCTTGAGCCGGGAAGCATAAGTCGCTGCGCCTGCTGTGCAATTGGTCCGACTTCAAGTGCCATGGTTGAACGAACGGGACCGAGAAGTGCAAATATTTTCTCCATCTCAATTAATTCTTTTGCTGCGTTGATGCTTGCTTCGGATGTTGGGGGTTCCCCTGCTACAGGTTGGTTATTTCGGGTGATAAACTCTACTCCCATGCCAAGTACTCCGCCATTTTCATTGATTTGAACACGCGCGGTTTCAGCACCTTGACTAAAGGTCGTGTAACTGTGCATTGGTTGTATGACACCGATTTTTAGCGTCTTCTCCAAAGAGGGAGTGGTAGTATCAGATGGGATCATCTGCTCAATTCGTTCGCAGCTAAATAGAGTAAAACCGATAACTGCAAATAGAAAAACAAGAGTTAAAATGGATTTTTTCATTACCTATAATTTTCCTTCCGTTTAAATCGCTTGAAAAATAATGATGTTTTTGGTAACGTCTTGATAAAACTTATTAACTTGTGAAAACAATAACAGATTCCTTTGATTTTGTCAAGTTTTCTAACAGTCCATCAATTGTTGTTACCAGAGATAGTCTATCACGTTCGATAATCAGAGTCTATAAAATAACAGGTCATAGACAAGGCCTCATCCTACTCCGTTCATTTATTTTAACAAAGGAGTTTAAGCATGGAACTCGGATTTTTCACAATGCCTTTGCATCCGCCCGGCAGCGACACAACAAAAACGTTAGACGATGACCTTGAACAGATGGTTACTTTAGACAGGTTAGGTTACAAGGAGGCATACATCGGGGAACATTTTACGTTTACTTGGGAAAACATTCCATCCCCCGACCTTTTTATTGCCAGAGCACTTGGAATGACAGAGAACATCATATTTGGTACGGGTATCACATGTATGCCGATACACAATCCAGCAGTTGTCGCGCATCGGATAGCACAGTTAGACCATCTTGCACATGGACGTTTCCATTGGGGTGTCGGTTCAAGTTCCACACCAAGCGATGCAGAAATGTTTATGGCTTCTGCTGACAGACGGAAGGCAACTCGGGAAGGTATTGATGCAGTTCTCAAAATCTGGACTGATCCTGAACCGGGGCATTACAAAGGGGATTCGTGGGAATTCAAAATCCCTGGTGGCCATCCAGACATTGTTAGCATCCACATGAAACCGTATCAGAAACCACACCCGCCAATTGCATTGGCAGGTTCATCAACGATGTCGGACACACTTATTTTTGCTGGTGAACGCGGCTGGATTCCGATGAGTATCAATCTTGCACCTGTCCACGTAATTAAGACGCATTGGGATGCAGTGGAAGAAGGCGCAGCAAAGACAGACCTTTCACCATCACGATCTACATGGCGCATCGCGCGCGAGGTATATGTCGCCGACACCGATGAACAAGCACGAAAAGAGGCGATTGAAGGCACACTCGGACGAGATTTTCGGGAATACTGGTTTCGACTTTTCGGTTGGGAAAAATTCAAAATGGGTTCAGATAGTCCTGATGTAGAGGCATGTTTGGAAAACTTATTGGATACGTTGTGGATAGTTGGCAGTCCTGACACAGTTGCTGACCGTTTACGACAACTTTATGAAGATGTCGGTGGGTTCGGTGTGTTACTTACGATGGGACACGAGTGGGATCCAAAGGAGCAGTGGGTACATTCAATGGAACTTCTAAAGAATGAAGTGATGCCGCAATTGCAGGATTTGACCTAATCGGTTGTCATTACTGCTATCGATTGAAGAAAAATTACATAAAGTAATCATGAAACTATTTGAAAAACTAAAATAATTTTTGGAATAGCAGATGACGCGCCCAGTTAGTGAACTGCTTAAAGCGGTCATCTGCTTAAATCCTAAGTCCAGTTATTCTTGTGCCCGCGGTGTGAGAACTAATGTCATCCGTTTCTCTTCGGTTAGATACCTATTGACAACATCTGCAACATCACCTGCGGAGACATCTGCAAAAGCACTTGCAAGCTGCGACAAGGTTTCACCGTATTGGTATTCCACCATGCCCCAAGTTAAACCAAGTTGGAGGAGCATGTGAGTCGCTGTTATATTTGCAGGTTTGTATTGCATTAGTGTTTTCATATCCGGTGGCGCGCTGAGTTCTGTAGAAAGGGACTGGGCAAACATAGCAACCTGCGTGTTGTTTTCTGGTTGCTTTAACGGGTTCATCAACTCTTGAATCCGCTGCTTAACTTTTTCTATATCTGTGTCAGGCTTAAGTGAGGCACTGACGTATAAGTATATTTGTTCAGGTGTGATGAGGTCAACACCCCAGACAACATATCCTGTTAATTCCTTCAATTGAGCATCTTGCATACATGCTAACCTCAAAAGCACACTCGCGATATAGAGTGCGGGGTAGTCTTTGTTCTCAGGCCGTGGAATCGCATAAGTTTCCAAGTAATGCGTTACATTGACATCCCAAGTGGCATTTTGGTTTTTTGCTATTTCTGGAGATGCTGTCGGTTTAGGAGATGTCTTCGCTGTAAAGTTGATAGAGCCAAGATGTTTTTCCATTGTATCTTTCAATGTTTCGGTGTCAACGCCGCCAATGACACACAAAAGGACGCGATCTGCTTGCACTAAATGTAGGTCGCGGTATTTTTGTAATTCACCCAACTTTGCTGATTGGACATCACCACGTATTGATATATCGGTTTCACCATGCCGATAGACTTGATTCCACGCTGCGAAAGCCCATTTATGTGTTGCCAAATTTGCTTCAGTAAATTTAATCTCGGATAGTGCCCTTGGCCGTTCCTTCGCTAAACTTTTCTCTGTAAACGGTAATCCAGAAAGCCACTTTGCATGTAGTTCCAAACCTTCTGTCCATGTATCTGTATTTCCCCGAAACTCCAGTCGCATATTGTCAGCCATTGTTTCAGCACTGCTTGTCTTGTAATCAATGGGACCGGTAGTTCGAATTGTAAGGTGCTCAATTAAATGACTCCACTGTGCCTTTGCTTTTCCATCAGCCACGAGTCCAAGAGGTAAATAACTGAAAATACCGACATCTGTGGATTCTTCTACGTAGAGATTAATAACGCGGATGCCATTACTTAACGTAAAACGAGTCACTTTTGGTGGTGCGGAAAATGCCAAAGAAAAAGTGCCAAGAACGAGTAATACTACGAACGCATGTTTAATTCTGTTAATCATTTTTTGTCTCCAAATGTTAGATCTTCGGATATTGAACGAAAATTGTTAAACGATACGATTATTTTACCATTTGATTATCTAAAGACGTAATTTTGAGGTAGGAAACGTGCATAATTTGGGAAAAAATGAAATTCATCTATTTTTTGCCATTATCCTACCCCAAGTTGCTACATAAATAGCAGCTTGGGGTAGGATAATCAATCTGGCGTTAATCACTTACCCATCGTCTTGAGGGCTTTCAGGCACCGTTCTACTGCTTCCAACGGCGGGAAGGCATCACTTTCATATTCAACGATATACCATTCTGTGCCACCAGTCGTTTCACAGATGTCAAAAATCTCTGCCCACGGCACACTATCCTCACCAATAATCGGACGAAAGCCTTTATGTCTATCCTCTTCACCCTCTGATAGGGTATAAGGCTTGAGATGCACCGTATCAGCCCGTCCGGGATATCGTTTCAGAATGTCAACCAGATCAGCACCACCAGAGAGTGCATTCCCCATATCCAGCTGCATCACAACCCCATCATTTGTATTACCGAAGAAAGTATCCCACTGAATTTCCCCGTCCATCGGTGCAAATTCTGCGTGGTGATTGTGATAACCCGTCACCATCCCGTGTGGTTCCAGTTTATCCGCAACTTCATTGAAAAAATCTGCCAACTTCAACCAATCTGATCGAGACTGACGAAGTTGTCCGGGGATACCCGGCACGATTACATAACGATTTTCAAGTACTTTGTTGAATTCAATCGTCTCATCAAGTTTATCCTCTTGAACAAGGTTGAAAGGTGTATGCCATCCACAACACACCAATTCAAATTCGTCAAGGTAACCCTTCAATTCCTCTGCGGAGTGTTGTGGTGCACCAGCGAATTCTACACCCTCGTACCCCATCTCTGCTACTGCTTTGATTGTGCCGCGTGCATCCTCTGCCAAGTCATGCCTCACAGAAAACAGCTCCAAACCAATCGGTACTCTTGCCATAATTTTCCTTCCATATATCTCTGAAGTCTACATTCTATAATGATAAAGTATGTTTTCTCAACAAACAAAATACTAACATTGAAACATTATTTTGTCAAGTCAGAAGTTGGGGTAGGTGTGTAAAGTTTTGATGTTAGTTTTCTTTATTTGACAAAACGAACAAAATGTGGTAATATTACCTTCATTGAAACCGGTGTTTAATGCACCCCATACTATTTGATTTCGTCAACTGATGATATTGAACTACGGTGCATGAAGTCAAAAAAGATTTTAGATCCCATATTTACTAACCACAAACGCTTTTAGGAGTAACCTTACACAATGGATAATTTATCCAAATTTATCCGAAATATTCCAGACTATCCAAAACCAGGTATCATGTTTAAAGACATAACCCCGCTTATAGGGAATGCTCCTGTCTTCAACGCTGTAATTGAGGTCTACGCAACACATTACAAAAATGCGGAGGTTGACGTTATAGTAGGTCCAGAAGCAAGAGGTTTTATTTTTGCTTCAGCACTTGCTTACCGCATGGGGGCAGGATTTGCTCCTGTTCGTAAAGAGGGAAGTTACCGTCCGACACATATCAAGTAACCTACGATCTTGAATACGGTACTGATATTTTAACTATTCATCAAGATGCTTTTCCAAAAGGCAGCCGCGTACTTATTTGTGATGATCTTCTGGCAACAGGTGGAACCATTGCTGCAACAATTGAACTGATCGAAAAACTGGGTGGAGACATTGTGGGGATTGCCCTATTAATAGAACTGCCAGAACTAAAAGGACGAGAAAAAATTGGAAATATTCCGATCTTTTCTATCTTCGAATTTGGTAATTCGTAAGTGAAATTGAACCACTCTGGCATCTGTATTTTCTTACAATTTTTTTAACCTATATTTAATTGACTACTTTCCAAATTACTTTTTTCAATCCTTTCAAAGTGGAGTTATAATAATGTACCGTGTAGGTATAATTGGGTTAGGAAGTATAGCCGCCCGTTATTCAACACCAGATGATCCTCATCCATATTGCCATGCGGGAGGCATCCGTTTATGTGAGACAACCGACTTAGTAGCAGTTGCAGATATGTCCACTGAACGACAAGATGACTTCCGTACAACATGGGGCCCTGGTTTTCCAGACAATTCCATCAATTATTACGAAACAGACACACAGATGCTTGAAAGCGAAAAGTTAGACATCGTTGCAGTTTGTGTGCGGGGACCACATCATTTTCAGGTCACACAAAATGTTTTAAGAGCAGACATCAAAGCCATATTTCTTGAAAAACCCGCAGGATGTTCCCTTGAAGAGGTAGACACAATGACTGCTGGTGCTGACACGAAAGGCATCCCTATTATCGTTGACTATACACGGCATTGGGGACCCCACCTTATCCGACTCCAGAAACTTGTTAAGGATGGTCTTGTGGGTAAGGTGCAGAGTGTCATCGGGTATTGTGGTGGGAGTGTGTTATCATTTTCCATTCACACAACCGATATGATATGTCAGTTTGCAGGTTATGATCCGGTCTCTGTCACTGGTTTCGTTGAAGGTGGCGGGAATGTACCTGAGCCTTACGAACCAGAGCCTGGAATCGTAGGTTCTACTATTAAGTTCAAGAACGGTGCTGTCGGTTTTCATGTCGGTAAACATGGTGTCCGCGGCGGTTTTTCTGTTGATATTCTCGGTAGTGAAGGCACGATCCAAACTGGTTTCTATAGCGGTACAACTGTCTATAAAAATGGCAAATTGGTAGACAACGATACCCTCAACCTCCCAGAAAACGCCAGTCCCTTCAAAATTGCATATAAACAGATTACTGATTACCTTGATGGTGGTCCTCTGCCAGATTGTTCACGTGATGATTATACTGCTGTAAACGAAATCGGGTTTGCAACCATAGAAAGCGGTCTAACAGGAAAAACGATTGAACTACCATGCCAAAATAGAAAACGACTTATCTATGCAAACGGATAAGCGTATAATTCTAACACGGACTACCTATAACCGTAATTGTCGATGAGACAAGGAAAACCCAACAATGCAGGAATTCCAACCGACTGAAATCAAGCGTTTACCTCATAGTCTTTCGATACAATGGAAAGATGGTTTCCAAAGTGAAATTCCATATCGTATACTTCGTGAAAAATGCCCCTGCGCGCGTTGTGATGCGGAAAAACAGACTCATGATCCTTTACGTTTATTACCTTCGGATGAATATTGGGAAGAATTGCATTTAGTTGGCATTCAACCTATTGGACGGTATGCAATAAAGTTACAATGGAGTGATGGACATAGAACCGGGATTTACACATTCTCTTTTTTAAGAGAACTCTCTGATGATGTTTCAACATAACAGATACGTTGCTGATTTTAAAATTATCTGTTTTCTATTAGGAGTAAAAACCTATGAGTGAAAGCAAAGACACGCAACCACATAAAATAAACATTGCTGTAGAGAATTTTGGTCCTATTGAGAAGGCAGAGATAGATCTCCGTCCTCTCACCATATTTGTCGGTGAAAGCAATACAGGTAAAACCTATCTTGCTGCGCTTATTTATGCATTACAGCGTGCATTTGAAGGTATCCCACGTCTTCCATGGTTGTATTATAATACTTCCCAATTTAATCCTATTTATCATTCGCAACCCGCTGACCTTTCAAATCAAATCGTGTTACAAGAAACGCAAGAAACACAAAAAAAGTTAGCAGATACTGGACAACCTTTCAAGTTTTCAGATTTACCTAAGTGGGTGCAGGACAGATTGAAGTGTGGCTCCGCACATTCTGAAATGCTTGAATCTGAACTCAAAAGGCACTTTGGTTACGAGTCTATTTCAGAGATGGTAAGGTTCACTAAAGATCGGGATGAGGTAATGAAGATTTCTTTTGAAGTCCAAGAGGAAAATCAAACTCTATGGTCTTTATGTTTCTATGACTCTGGAACCGAGATCAATATAGACAAATATATTTACAAGGATATAGTTTTTGGGACCGAAGATAGAGATATATTCCAAAGGGCACTTAACGTTAAAGATAAGGGAATTCCTTTGCGTTTTCTTATGCAAAAGTCAGCAACATCTTATTATCTACCTGCTGCCCGAAGTGGTCTCATGGAAACCCGCGGGATAATTACCAGTTCACTTATAGATCTCGCCACTCATGGTGGATCGGAGCACTTCACTAAAGATTCTACGTTCTCGGGAATGATAGCTGATTTTCTTAAATTCATTAATAATTACGAGGAACGTGAAATATATCCAAGTGAAATAGTTGAGGTATCTAAAACACTTGAAAACAAAGTGTTGCAAGGTGAGATAGAGGCCTCTCAACCTGCTGAAGTTGGAGATATACAATTCCGTTATCGCCCTCTGAAGTCTGAAAAGTCTCTACGGATAAGTCAAACCTCCTCAATGATTTCTGAACTCACACCTTTAGTGTTGTTATTACGCAGTGTTGTTTTTTATGGGGATACACTCATCATTGAAGAGCCCGAATCTCACCTACACCCAAGAGCACAAACCCAAATAGCCATTACCCTCGCCCGTTTAGTTCGGGCAGGGGTACGCGTGATTATAACAACCCATAGCGACTGGCTTCTACAACAAATAGGAAACCTAATAAGAGAGGGTGAATTGAAAAAACATGATACAGAAACATCAGAATTACCACATTGGTTATTAAAAGAAGAGGTAGGTGCTTGGTGGTTTCACACTGATAAACCCGTCGAAGAAATCCCGTTTGATCGCATTGAGGGGATCGAACCGAGAGACTACGAAGACGTTGCTGATAATCTCTATAATTCTTTTGTTGACTTTGAACGGCAGTTCCTTAATGAAAAAGCTGAGAGTGAAGATGGATGACATTCTCAAAGAGATTATTAGTCGAGTGGGTGAAGAAAATATCACAAATTCGTGCAGTGGTAAGAATTGCCAGGTTGATATGGATAATGTGCCAAGAGAACGAGTTGTAGTGGATGTTGATCTTGCATTTGAAGCACATGGAGAAACTGGTAAACATTGTGACAGGATTCTATGCTACATTAGCCCAACTCAAAACTCCCTTGTTGTAGCTTTAATTGAACTCAAAAGCGGTACTTTCAGTGCAAGCGATGTTGGTGACCAATTGCGGAATAGTGCAAAATTTGTCCATAATTTATTACCGAAAGATTCCGAAATTATATGTGTTCCAATTCTATTCCATGGTTCAGGAAATCACAAGTCACAATTCAGAAAACTGAGACGCGAGAAAATCAACTTCGGTGGTAAGCCAAATCTTATCAGTAAGAATAGATGTAATGCTAAACAGAATTTAGCATCTGTCTTGCAAGAAGCAAAACTGTTGTCCTAACTCCACAACCGATCATGTGAACGCTCATCATCCCATTCAGTTGTTGGCAGAAAATAACCTGTCTCCCTTGCATGTAGATGTTCTTTTATGACCTCCTCATTGAGTTCAATACCCAATCCCGGCGTTTCTGGCACTGGGATATAACCATCTTGGATAATCGGGTTTGGTAGTCCAGTTACCATTTCATCCCACCATGGATTATCCACAGAATGGTTTTCCAAGACCAAAAAGTTGGATGTTGCTGCAGCACAGTGAACACTTGCCATTGCACAGACCGGTGTTCCTGCCATGTGGAGTGCCATCGCAATACCGTGTTCTTCAGCAAGGTCACCAATCTTTTTCGTCTCCAATATACCCCCCGATGTCGCAATATCTGGATGACAAATTGCAATCGCTCGATTCGCAAACAGTGGCATGAAATCCTCTTTACAATATATGTCCTCACCAGTGCAAATAGGTGTCGCACACGAATTAGAGAGACGGACATATTGGTCAGTATATTGCCACGGTACCATATCCTCTAACCATGCAAGGTTATACTTTTCCAATGCTCTTGCGAGACGCATACAATCTTCAATTCCGATATGCCCAAAGTGGTCTACTGCAAGTGGTATTTCATACCCAATTATATCCCGAACCGTCTCAACATATTCACACAGGACCCCGATGCCTTTTTCTGTCAGGCGAATACCGGTGAACGGATGCATTAGATTATGTGTTCCTAAATGTCCATCTGGTGCAGAGAGGGTACCTGGAATACCGTGGAGTAATCCGACACCAACATCCATTTTCAGGAAGGTAAATCCTTTGTCAATACGTTCTTGAAGTTTATTGCCCATTGCTTTTGCATCTTTTAGGGATGGTGTGTCACTATAGCATCGAATTTTATCTCGGAATTTACCGCCTGCAAGTTGATAACACGGCACACCATAAGCTTTACCGGCAAGATCCATAAGTGCCATTTCAATACCGCAAACGCCACCCCCCTGTCGAGCATGATGTCCAAACTGTTTTATCTTCCGAAAGATTTTGTCAACGTTACACGGATTTTCACCCAGAATTCTACTTTTTAGCATCAACGCATAAGTAGGACTTGCCCCGTCACGCACCTCTCCTAAACCGTGTACGCCTTGATTTGTGTATAGTTTCAATATAGGTCCACCAACTTGTGTTCGGACGATACGCATGTCAGTGATCTTCAGTTCAGATGGACGAGAAGCAGTATTTACATTTGATAAGATAGACTGTGTTTCCATCCGTATTTCCCTTTTAGTAGTATGATAACACTGTATCTAAAACACCTAAATGCAAAGCAGCACTCTGTTCAAGTGGCCAAACTGTTGGTGTTTCTGTGATGACAACATGTTCACTATGGTAATGTAATAGGTAGGGTGCTAAACCTTCTGTGCCCCATTCAGATGCAACCTTGTAAACGCCTTCAGTAATGTCTGGTGCTTCTTTGTCAAATTCCTCAGTATCTATTGGACCTAATGTCTTTACAACATCAACAATTTTTGGACCGAGATACTGTTCATCTTTTTTGCCTTCGTAAAGATAAAATCCTGTCGCTTCATAATCTTCGTGAAAATCTATCGCGAACGAGAATTGGGTTTGACCAATTGCACGTTTTAAAACAACAACTTCACAAACCTTTTCCTCTTCAAAAGAACGGTTAATATCTATACCATCCTTATTCTCTCGTGTATCGTGAACATAACCATACGGATTAACACACGGAATAACCATAAAAGAGAAACGTTTCAGAAGTTCAGTATTGTCACGTGCTAAGAATTGTAATACTGCTTCTACACCAGCCGGTTCATCACCATGCACACCACCCGTAATCAGTATATTTTTGGGTGCGTCTGTGAAGGCCTCAAGTCGAAGCAGATGTATCGGATAATCATTTACAGTGTCTATAATATCCAAAGGCAAATCTAATTGCTTCAGACGATGAATAATCTTAGCATAATCACGCAATATGAATATCCTTTAGCACAAAGCAGTCTTCAAAGTCATAATCTATTTTTGAGTTTTACGCCATTCAGCGAAATCTTTTTCAATTGCATCTGACCATTTACGATCGATTTCGCCAGGGGTGTAGATACCTTCACGTAGCCGTTGATGTCCGAACTGATCACGCATTTGGACCTCTTCACCACGTTCCACAACCTGTTTTGCCAAGTGCGGGGGAATGAAGATGACACCACCACGCCTCCCTAATACCACATTCCCAGGTAAAACGGTCGCTTCAGCAATGCGGATAGGGATGTTTATACCTGTGAGTGTCACGTTTGCTATACCTGTTGGGTCAACCCCACGAACAAAAGTTGCAAAATCGGGTAATTCGTATATACCGTCCAGATCGCGTATCCCACCGTCAATTACCATACCTGTCCCAGTTTTCGCATAGATAGAGTTTCCGAGATTATCCCCCGCGAAAGTGCCATCTTTTATCTTTCCAAACAGATCCACGACGATGACATCATCACGAACAAGCGTGTCAATCACCCAAGAGTTTTGACCACCGACCCGACCATCTTTTTCTCCCTGAGCAGAGACTGCCTCATTGAAGTCAGGTCGTATCGGAACAAAAGCACATGTAACTGCACGACCAACAAGGACACGATCAGGATGCAAATTCATCCAATCTCCAGCAAATTGAAATCTATATCCGTTGCCATGCAAAACACCCCATGCTTGCTCAATAGTAATTGCTTTCATCCGTTGTAGAGTATCATCAGGAACTCGGGGACGACCGTCAGGAAAACGATCACCTTCCCATTTATGCGTAATGGCAAGGATGCTTTCTTTATTGATAAGTTGCACTTATGTTCCTTCCGTAGAGCTCATATTTACTTACAATCCCGCGTTTTTCCACACTTGATTGAGCGATTCTGCTGTTGCTTTTGCAGCATCTACCGGTTCCATTTCTCTAACTTTCTTACTGAACGGTTCGGGAGTTACAGGTCCATCATAACCGATTTCGTCAAGGATTTGCATCAATTCGGTAAGTGGAATCACACCGGTTTCAGCAGGAAGACAACGTATGTTATCAATCTGTTCGTCAGGATCAATGCCTGCAGGTGCATCGTTGATGTGGACATAAACAACATCAGATGCAGATAGTTTCCGCACATCATCAACTGTAGAACGACAGGTGTACCAGTGCCATGTATCAAAAAGCAATCCTACATTTCCTGTACCAATTGCTGCTGATAATCCTAACATTGCGTCCATTGTATATGCAAAAAGATGTTTAGCCCCTTTCCTGCTGGTTGCCGGTCCAATAAACTCAAGCCCTATTGCGTGGTCATGTGCCTTGAGTATTTCAGCAACAGCACGAAGCCTTTTAACAGAGAAATCCCAATTCTCTTGAAATGTCATATCGTTTGAGGCGGGTCCGACAACGGTAGTCGTCCGGAAACATCCGAGTTCTGCAGCAAGTTCAGCCCGTGCAGGTAATTGTGCCAATCCAGCATAAAAATCAGTATCCGCACCGCGCCAATTAACACCGAATCCCCAACCCCCCATAGCAATACCGACTTCTTGCCACATCTCTTTGACATATTGAACAGAGTGTTCTTCGGCAAGTTGACTCGCTTCACCGATATTTAGGTCAAGCCCTTCAAAACCAGCCTCTTTTGCTAATGCTAAACCCTCTTTCATGTTTGCCCGTATGCCGATTGCACCCGTACTTAGATTTTTATACATACTTCTCCTTTTCGTTTTCTATAATTTATGGTGAATTATTGAAATAATTATACAACTCTTCTGTGGGAGCGACCTTTGGTCGTGACCGTGCGGTTTCTTCTGTAGGAGCGACCTCTGGTCGCGACCCAAGGTCGCTCCTACAACTCAAAATGTAGAATTAATTGTATAATCTACCATAAATCCTATGAGAAATTTATTCCTTTTCCCCACGTAAAACCTTCGCAGCCACAGCCCATGGATAATCCATATCTTCGACTTTTGCATCGCGGTAAGTGGGAATCCATACCCACCGTTCTGCACCTGAACGGTTCGGATGGCTTGCATGAAGTGTCAGATCATGGAAAAAGACTGCACCTCCTGCTTCCAATTCTGCAGTGATAGCAAGGTCTTCATCAACAGCATCAGGACGTAAACGGTTTCCAAACCCGTGTCCGTCGCTTGCATCACCATCATGAACGATAGCAGATTTATGTGAGCCGGGAAATAGTTTTAGGCAACCGTTTTCAACTGTGGCATCATCAAGTGCAACCCAAATAGAGAGTTTGTGGGCACCGTGCCAATAGTGCCAATCTTGGTGCCACGGACTTGCAAAAGTCATTGCATCACTCTTAAAAACAACTTTATCGCTCAAAAACTCAATATTTGGTGCAAGGATAACCTCTAAAATATCCAGTAACCTATCATCTCCGACTGCTTCTTGGAAGACAGTACTGCTTGCAGCCAAACCGACGTGAACACCATGTCCAGCAACCGCCCCCATCTTTTTTCTATACGCTTCCAGAATTTCAATACATTCCAACTTTAGACTTTGGACCTCACGCCGCGTATATAGATTAGGTACGATTGCATATCCTGTCAGGTTAAAGTCGTCATGTAGTTTTGCTAAATCTACCTTCATATCTATTTTACCTCAAGATGCACTTCACGTCCCGCCTCTCCGCTTTTCAGTAAACCTTCCATCATTCTTTGAACAATCAGTCCATGACGTAGCGGAGCTTTACACTCAACACCATCTAATATTGCCTCAATGAAATTATCAGCGATTGCGTCCCACGGTTCATTATACTTACTCTTGGGAAGTTTTATATCTATATCCTCAAACTCATTCTTTTTGTCAGTACGATATGCCTTTAATGGACTTAGAGTAGCACCTGCTTCGGTACCGAACAGTTCTATCTGGAATTCGTCAGGTTGATGGGATGCCCAAAAACTCTCTACCTGTAATCCGATGCCATTTTCAAATGTAATAAAACCTCCAGCATAATCATCTGAATCATATTTCTCATAAGTCTCCTTGGGAGGTTTTGACCGGTTCCAATAACCAAGACCGCGCGGTCCGAATTTTGCACCTGCTGCACCAAGGACTGATACCGGTTTCGGCATACCCATTATCCACCAGACAGCATCAAGTACATGGACCCCCATATCTCGGAATGCCCCTCCACCTTTCTGAATGAATCCGAGATTCCATGCTGGTATTCCACTACGTCTAATACTACGCGCACGCGCATAATAGAGTTCACCAAAATAGTTTTCGCTTGCGAGTTTGCCAAGGTGTTGGCAGCTATGACCAAAACGGGTTGATAGCGACATCATGTTGACAACTCCCGTCGCTTCAGCTTCTTTTACCAACTTCTCTGCTGCTTCCTCAGTATCCGCTAACGGTTTGGTTACCAAGACATGTTTACCATTTCGCACTGCTTCCAACGCAATCGGGACATGCCATTGATTCGGTGTTCCGACAAACACCGCATCAATATCAGATGCTTTGCACATCTCTTTGTAATCTGTGTACAGTTTGACTTTCCCCGGTAAATCCTTAGCAAAACCTTTCATTCGGTCTTCAACAAGATCGCACAGAGCAACAACTTTCCCTCTCGGATTGCGAGATAAGGCTGCACCGTTCGGTCTACCGATACCCATCCCAACAACTGCAACACGCACCTGTTTTTTCTTTGATGCCATAACGATTTCTCCAATTTGGTTTTAATTCATACAGAAATTTCAGTCAAGTGTGTCTTTTGATAATTGTGATTACCGAATTTAAAAAGGTCTACCGAGTCTATTTAATACCGGACTGACTTCGTTTTTTACGGGTTTAATTGTCTTTAGGTACGCCCAAATTGCTTTTAAATCCGCATCATTCATTTGGGCATAATGTTTGGTAGGCATAGGCGGGAATATATTCCGATTAGTTGGATTTCCTTGGTGTTTACCAGTACGCATGGCATCAATGAACATCTTTTCTGTCCATTCACCTAACCCAGTTTCTTTGTCTGGGGTTAAGTTAGATGCAAAGCTCGTTCCAAAAGGTCCCGAAAAAGCACTTAACTGAGGTGAGGTTAACAGAAAAATACTCTGTTGCATCATGTTAAAATTATATCGTGGAAAAGATTCATCTTTTGGATGCCCAGCAAGGTACATATCCATATTATATTCGGCTCCAAGGCGAGGCGTATGACAATATCCGCACGCCCCTACAGCATCAACAAGATATTTTCCCCGTTTTACTATTTCGTTCTGACTGTCTACTGAACGAATTCCGAATGTTATCACTGCACATAAGAGTATGAAAGACGCAGTCATGATCAAAAAACTTCTACGCATATTATGTTCTCCTTTTGAAAGACATTGTAATATTTATATCGTAAGGTATTTTAGCAAACTGGATTTTTTATTACAATGATTTTTTATAGAATTGTCTACTTTAGAATACAAGTACTCTAAAACTAAGAATTTTATCATAAATTATTCTGTACCTAAATGGTGTTGATTTCGGGTGTGTAAAGTTTTTGTGTGTTTTTTTAGATTTCATAAGAATTTTCTACTTTTAAAACCGTACCGTACGGTACGGTTTTTTCGGTTTTTGGTACGGTTTTGTTAATTCGTTATGCGTCCAGTTTTCATAAAGCTTCATGGGAGTTTTTATAGTGTTTTTTTGGTAAAATTATTGTCGGATTTCGGTACGGTTTTTTGTTGGTGTTTTTTGTGTTGATTTTGTTTTTGCATATCGTTCTTGTTGTGTGCTTATTTTTGTATATATTATATGTGATTATTAATTCATTTTGTAGTTTTTTGGGTGTCTGTTTATTGGGATTTCCAATATATATCCAATGGCTTCAGCAGTCGGCTATCGGCTGATAGCGCAGATTTGGGTACAGAATCGCGGAAGGTGCGGAATTCACGGAAGACGTGGAGAAGATACCTGCAATTAAACGTCTTGCTTAGATGTTAGTAATCTTATGCAATAAATGCTAATGTGGGTGTCTTTTCAGTGTCTTCCGCGTACTCCCGTGCCTTCCGTGATTCCGCACACACGCCGTGCCATCCGAAAAATCCGGGGAATGCCATAAGGCGAATGCGCTTGGTAGAATACGCTTGGTAGAATACGCGTGTGGTATTCCACATGATTCGTCATGATTCATACCGTTGATTTGGTGATTCAGAGAAAAAGAGTGACAAAAACTTTACACATCCTGTTATTTCCGCTATGCTATTCTAATACCATTTCTATAAATTATTGTCTCATTGGACGTCTATTATGGCAGTCATTCTTTAGGACACAAACTGGAAGTTTGTGCTACAAAAAAGATCCATTTTCTATTAGAAATGGTATAAGTCTCAGGGCCAGAAGTTATACATTGGTTGTTGCGTCATGACGCTAATAAGACTCCAAATGCCACCAACAGTGAAATCTCCCAACATCAATCCAACAGCAAACTTCACTAGTTGTTGGGATGCGCGCGGACCACCGATTTTCAAGACAGACCATTTTACAACCGAACTCACCAACATACAACTCCACAAATACCGCATCCCCCAATCACTGGAGACAACAAATCCAATCGGATGGAAGGGCCACCAGAAGAAACGCGCTCGCATAAACATGAGAAGTGTTGAAAAAAGCAAACCGAAAACAATACCCCCTGTAGCATAGAAATTCGGTTCAGTTGGATAGTATAGCCATCGTTGAAGTCCACTGAAAACACGTTCCCCAAAACCTATGTTCCAACTGCTGCGTCCACTCATGTTCAAGGCACCGTAGTTGTAGTTGAGATACAGAATAACACCGAACACCATGATGGAAGCAAAAGTCGAAACGCCAAGAAGCGCGAAGAACAACCGCCTCGGAGCTATAGCAGAACGTTCTGAGAGTTTGAAACCTTCTAATTGATGCGGCATCGGATTGCTTGTATAACTCCGATTGAACCAACGGAAGAGCGTCAAAGCAACAAGGTTATTTGTCCCCAACATGCGTGTGCCAAGACTGTCAATGAGGATATGATGATTCGGCATGTTTTCCATTGCATGCACAGGAAACCCTTGCTCCGCACGCATCCGCGTTAACACTAACACGATGATGAAATAGATAGCAAAGAACAGTGGTATTAACCATAACGACATACCGATACGTTGAGAGAAAGTGAAGAGAATTGCAAGTCCGCCAACGATACCCCACAATGCATACCTATACGGAATTGGTTCGTCAACATCTTCACCAGTGCGTTTGCGAGCAATGCGAAATACACCCCGAAAATGACGCAGATTCAACACCAACACGGATATGAAGATGCCTATGGCAGCACCAAAACACTGTCTATCAATGTATGGAAAACCGGGTAAACTGGAAAGTCCTACTGCACTTGTCATCACCAATTGTGCTTTATAGAAAAAGAAGAAAAACCAACTGGAGAAGGAAAGATCAAGCGGCATTAGCAAGCCAAGTCCGATAACGAATGGGTAGTAAGACATACTGATGCCACCGATGGCATTCCAAGGTTTTTCTGTGAACAGATGTCCAAATCCTTGCCAACCTCCGATTCGTTTTATTGGCAGTGATGGAATCGTCGGATACAGAAAACTAAATCCGTTGAGGATTGCGATGAATGCTGCAATCCCAAAGCCGATCCATGTGATGCGATGTGAAAACAGAGATTTTGTGTTGTGTGTGACCTGAAACGCTATCTGTGTGATAGGATATGCGAGTCGTTCCCGTTCTACCCACTGTTTCCGCAAGATAACGTTAATACATAGCATGACAAGGATAAGTGCCGTGACGAACAACGTCCAAGACAGTATTGGCATTATCCATGCCCCGACGATCTCCAGTTGTGTAAGATTCGTTTCACCGGTATAGTAGCCCGCAAGTGCTTTTTGGTCATCCACAAGCAACCATCTCGGTAGGTAATCCCAAAAGAGTTGTCTCCATTCGTTCTCAGGAGTAGCGAACCAAAATGCGTGTCCGACAGTCGTGACGAGGATCGTCATCAAAGTGATGGAAGGAAAAGCACAAGCTGTGCTCAGCAGAATGTAAAGGGTGAGGAGTTCCGCATCGGAGAGTAGACTGATACGACTGATTTTTCTGAAGGTCAGGTTAATCAGCGTGAAAGCAAAAACAACGAAGACAACATTGTAAAACGGGACAGCGTAAGTATTAAGCGCATAACCAACAAGCCCAACTTCACCAGCGATTATCCAATAGAAATTAAACGGAATCAACACAAGCGTAATAACAACAACTTTCCATGTGACTCCGTGTAATTTCAGACGTTCATCTTCTTTCATCTGCCTTTAGGTTTCGCTCAAAAATGTAGTGAAAGCGTCAAGTTCTTTGGAAACATCTTCAAAAAGTTGGCTTATTTCTTTTGCGTGTTGCTCTACTTTTTCGTAGATTAATTCATCACCATAGATATTATTTACTTTATGCCTAAACCTTAATAACTCAATCAGTCTTAGAAAAACGTCATTAGATATTATAGGAGGTCGTCCTGATCGGACATCAGCCATTTGTGTGAGTAAATCACTATGCCAACTATCTCCACTTGGAAGGTGTTTATCTACCTCATTAGCTATTCGTTCAAATATCTTTTCAAATCCTGTGTAAACTTCGGCAAGATCTGCTGAAATTGCTCTCTCCATGAATTCTCTCGCGTCGGATGGAAACTCATCAATTTTTTCCAACGCTCTCTCAATTCTATTGACAGTTATCTTGATTTTTTTGAGTTCGTCAGAAAGACGTTTAACAAGTTGGTCCCGATTCACTTCGTAATTTTCTCCTATTTCTGTATCTGTTGAAGTATATTTTTTTTCAATTATTTTATGTATTTCTGTTTCATTCAAATCAATTGGGATGGCTTGGTCTAAAATCCGCTGGCGAAATAACCTATTTATTGATTCTGTATCAATTATGTCAATCTTAAATTCTGTACTTAGACCTTCAGTTCCCCAAAGTGCGTCAAGGCATCTGTCATAAGAAATCCCCCAGACAACTATATCTATGTCTGAGTTTTCGGTGAAGCATTCCGGCGTAGTCAGGGAACCGAAGACAGCAACTTTTGACGCACCATAATCTTGATAGAGGACAGTAGCCAAGTGATGTGCTGTTTGCCAGGCGCGTTGCAGCAATTCCTCGTCTACCTTCCGGTTTTCCCACTGGTGTCTGAGGTTTTCTCTGCACTTTGCAAGTTCCGCTGGAGACATCTCACTGATTGTAGATGTTTTTTCCATTTTGAAACTCCGTAGTATTTGATCTTTTTCACCAATATTTACACTTTTTTCAGACGCTACGGTTGTATGCCATCAGCATAGACATCATTTAGAGCATCTTCGGGAAGTGGTTCAGGACTATTCTTTGCAAAATCCAACGCTTCATCAAGCTCGTTTGCAAGTTCTGTTTCAAGTGCGTCAAGTTCTTTCTGCGTTACCCCTTCTTCATCAATGAGCACCTGTGCAAGTCTTCGGATAGGGTCGCGTTGCCGTTCCTGTTCTTGAACCTCTTCTCGGTCGCGGTATGATGTACCAGGATCTCCAATATGGTGTCCACGGAATCTGTACGTATCACAATTGAGAAGTGTTGGTCCACCCCCTTCACGTGCACGGGCGACAGCTTGATCTGCAGCAGCATAGACCTTCAGGACATCGTTTCCATCAACAGTAACACCCGGTATATCATAAGCAGGAGCCCGGACAGCAATATCCTCCACCCGTTGGTGTTCATGTTGCGGTGTTCCCATACCGAATCGGTTGTTTTCACACACAAAAACTACAGGCAACTCCCACACTGCTGCGAGGTTGAGAGTTTCATGGAACACACCTTGATTTGTTGCACCATCTCCAAAAAAGGAGACTGCTATCTGCTTTGTGCCGCGGTACTTTGCAGAGAGGGCAGCTCCAGCTGCAAGCGGTATCCCAGCACCAACAACACCGTTTGCACCGAGAATACCTGCATCCTTATCAGCAATGTGCATGGACCCACCTTTGCCCTTGCAATACCCTGTGGTTCTTGCGAATAGCTCCGCCATCATGCGGTCTCTTTTTCCACCTTTTGCTATGAGATGTCCGTGTCCGCGATGTGTGCTGGTGATGTAATCCTCATCCTCTAAGTGTGTGCAAACACCGACTGCTGTTGCTTCTTCACCGATATATAGGTGTAAGAAACCTGGAAGTTGACCGCTTTGATATAATTTTCCAGCAGCTTCTTCAAATTGGCGTATCTCTACCATCTTGCGATACATAAAGAGCATCTGCTCTTTGTTCGGTTTTGACATTATACTTTCCTAAAAATTCTTTATACAGATTCAAGCCTATTTCAGGCTTATTCACTGTCAAACAATCCTTTAATATACTGTACTTCGTTTTCTTTGTTAGCGTCAGACTCTGGTGCGATACATTCTGGTGAGTCGTTTGCAGGACGGTTAACAAAACGTGAAACTGGGTATGCATCCATATCATCACTGGTGTATGGTTTCAGAAGCGGCTGCAGTTTTTCTGATGACTGTTCATCAGGATCAAGCCATTGTGAATAAGCATCTTTGGGAAGAATCACTGGCATTCTGTGGTGAATCTCTTCCAAAAACTGGTTCGCAGCACATGTGATAATAGTGCAGGATCGGAGTGGTTTTTCCATCCAGTTTGCTTTCCATTCCTCCCATAGTCCAGCAAATGCAAACGGGTCTTTTGATTTTAGGCGGATATATACAGGTTGTTTGGTCTTTTCTCCCGGTATCTCTTGCCATTCATACCAACCATCGGCTAAGATAAGACAACGCCTCCGTTTATATGCGGTTCGGAAGGATGGTTTTTCTGATAGTGTTTCTGAACGTGCATTTATCATTCTGTTCCCGATTTTCGCGTCTTTTGCCCATGATGGAATTAGTCCCCACTGGAAGAATTCAACATTTTTACCGCCCTCATTCTCCTTCGTATTCGCAATAACTGCGACATCTTGTGATGGCGCGATGTTGTAACGTGGAGACAAATCCATTTGAATTTGCATGTTACTAAACGCATCACTTATTCTTTCTGTGTCACTTGCGAGTGTAAATCGTCCACACATCTTTTTCTCCTTTTCATGATAAAAAGATTAGGAATACCACCTTATTTACATCAAGGAAACCAACTCGTACGGAGACCAATCTCTAATTATGGAAATTTTATTTTCAAATTATGTTTGTAATTAATCTATTATTCTTATTTCGGTTGTGGCACTAAAATGTCGTCTCTCCATCTGAGACGGAAAGATGGACGGACAAGTGCTTCTGGTGACTGAAGGGTCAATCCTCCATCTGCTGTTAAAACGATTCCTGTAACAAAATCAGCTTCATCAGATGCCAAGAATAGCGCAACGTTGGCAATGTCCTCCGGTTTTCCATAACGGCCTATTGGGTAGCAATCACGCGAGGCTTGATCCTCTAATGCGTCTGCGGCAAGTGACGCTTCCCCCCGTTCTCCGACAATCTGCCCGGGAGCAATAGCATTAGCCCGGATGCCCTCTCTACCATAATCAATTGCAATACTACGGGTTAACGCATTTAACCCCCCTTTCCCCGCACCGTATAATCCAAAACCGGGATTGGTGATCGTGGCATTGACGGTGGAAATAAAGACTAACGTGCCCCCACCATTCTTTATCATTTCTGGGATGCAATACTTTGCACCCAGCCAAGGCCCACCAAGTGTGACACCCAGGCTTTCATTCCACTCCTCTGGTGTAAATTCAATTGCTTTCTTCGTATAGGAATGTGCGGCGTTATGTACCAGAGTCGTTATCTTGCTGTATTCTTTTAATGCAGTTTCGACCAGGGATTGCCAAGTCTTTTCATCAGCGACATCGCCCATCACTGCGACTGCTTCTCCACCAGATTCTTTTATACGGTCAACGGTTTCGGCAAGTTTGTTTTCACGGCGGCGTGTGTTTACCACGACTTTTGCACCTTCACATGCAAACTTGTACGCTGTTGCCGCACCGATACCACCCCATGCTGCACCAGCGACAATCGCTACTTTACCTTCCAATCTCATATAAATCCTTTCTATCATGTATGGTGGATTATACAATTAATTCTACATTCTGAGTTGTAGGAGCGACCTTTGGTCGCTCCTACAGAAGAGCCCGCACGGTCGTGACCGAGAAATCAACGGTATGAATGCCTTATGGCATTCCCCGGGTCGTTCCTACAGAAGATGTGTATAATTATTTCAATAATTCACCATATATAATTTTTGTATCTTAATTAACAAAAATGGTGATTCAAAGATGATACATTACGACTTTAACTTTTTTAATTCAGATGAAGTAATAAGTTGAAAAACTTTATTAAAGTCTTCCATAGAATCCAAATCTCTCCCAAGCTCACTGTAAGCAAATGACCGACCAATATAGGCTTGTGGGTAATCTTCTATTATCTGAATTGCTTTACTGAAATCATCAATAGCAGCTTCAAATAACTCAAGATTACATTTTACCATACCCCTGTTGTAAAATGCTTCACCGAAATCAGGTTTCAACTTTATTGCTTCGTTAAGGTCATCAAAAGCATCTTCACTTAAGTCAAGACCTTCCTTAGCTAATCCACGTAGGTTGTATACCTCGGCGTTTTTTGGCTGCTGCCGAATAACTTTGTCAAAATCTGTGATAGCATCTTCAAAATTAGATAAATGCAGATTTGCAACGCCCCGCTCGTAGTATGCCTCTATGTTCTCAGGATTCTTCTGAATTTGTTTATCAAATTTCTTAAATGCTTTCCTATATTCTTTAAGTGCCTCGTCAAAAAGCCCTAAATCCTTTTTAATTATGCCACGGATAACGTATGCTTCATCATAATCTGGATTAATACTAAGGGCAGTATCACAGTCTGAGATCCCTTCTTCCTCCTCCTCATTAAACTACGAATTTCTCCGCGTTTAGCATAAGCCTGAAAGTAATCTGGATTATATTTGATCGCGTCATTAATATCTGCAATAGCGTCTTCGTACTCAACTAATTCAAACTTTGATATTCCACGATGATAGTATGCTTCTGCGAAATCAGGTTTGAGTCGAATTGCTTTGTTAAAATCACCTATTGCTCCTTCATGTTCATAGTGTCCTGCTTTAGTAAGTCCTTGTTTGTAGTAGTATTGTGGACTTCTGGTTTTTTTGGGGCTTGTACGGCTCTTTCGCTGATTAGTACTTTTTTTAGCCATAAAAAACTTGCTCCTTATTTCGTTGCTTCATGCACTCACTCTAAAGTATAAGAACTGAATATTTCAGTATTATATTAACTATCATAACATATTTTTCGATTTTGTGCTATAATGTTTAAGGTTGAATGGCCGTTTTAAAGTCCCTGAATTTGCTTATATCCTCAAATTATGAACCTTGACAAAAACCAAGAAAAAGCCGTGAACCATCTTAACGGTCCAGCAATCGTTGTTGCCGGACCTGGAAGTGGTAAAACTGCTGTCGTAACTGAACGCATACTTACTCTAATTCATAAACACAATGTCCCACACGACGACATCCTTGCCATCGCATTCAATAGAAAAGCAGTTGAAGAAATGGAAAATCGCCTTATAGATCATTTATCATCACGAGACAGACTCCCCACAATTCGCACGCTACATGCATTTGGTAAAGATATAATCACTGAACATCATAAACGAATAGGATTTCAACACAACCCCGAGATCTGGTCGGGTGAATTGGAGCGAATAATTGCGCAAGAGAGAAAGCAGATTGAACAGACGGTATCAAACACAGATGTTGCTATCTATAAAATAGAAGACAAAAAAACTGGAAAATGTTACATCGGACAGACTACAAATCCTGAACGGCGCAAACATGAACATTTCACACATTCATCTAATGATCGCCTACGTCAAGCCATCCGAGCTGAAGGAGAGGAACAGTTTATCTTTGAAGTGTTAGAACAGGTTAGTGGTAAAGATGCAAATATTCGAGAGGCACACAGAATTTGGCATTATAAAAATAGAGCGGGGGTATTCAACCGTGCAGACCCGATGCGTCAACAATTCAGCAACCAACTCATGATTGAGGTATTCTGCAAGCATTTTGACATTCAATACACTGAGCATCTTGATAGAGACCCAGATTTTGAGAACCTACGAGACCGTTTTACTGAGATAAAAGATACTGTGTTTCGCGCAAAGAGACAGGTCAAATCTGGCACATTTGATCCAAATACGTTAAAAAGTCCGGTTGCACGTGAATTCGCAAAGAGATATGAAACCCTTAAGTCCGAAGCGAATGCACTTGATTTTGAAGATATGATCATCTACGCAGCACACTTGTTAGAAACCCATCCTGACATCCGTCAAACATATCAAGAAAAATATCCATATCTACTTGTAGATGAATTTCAGGATATCGCCCCAGCTGATTTCAGGTTAATTGACCAGTTAACTAACAATCTTTTTGCTGTCGGGGACGATGACCAAGCGATATATAGTTTTCGCGGTGGGAATTCCCAAATCATGATACAATTTTCTCATAGAGTAGATGTGAAAAAATATGAGATTACACGAAACTATCGTTCTACTTCAACAATTGTGGAACACGCAAGAGCCTTAATTGAAAGGAATAACCCCCGAATACGCAAAAACCTGCGTGCCTATAATCCGTTGAAATGTACAATCATCAATGTTGAAACGTCGCCAGAGACAATAGAACAGGAACTATTGACGCATTTATCCGAACCTGTTGAAACTGCAATCCTTGCCAGAACAAACTATGAAGTTGATCGTATTACAGAGGTCCTATCAAGTCATACGTTTTCACATCCTATTGAGGCAACAACAATACACAAAGCGAAGGGACGGGAATGGGAAAAAGTCATACTCGTGCACAATACGCTTGAGCGAAAGTTTCCCCGCAAAGATACTATCCTTGAAGAAGAACGACGTGTCTTTTATGTCGCCATGACGCGCGCAAAAGAGCAGTTGGTTGTACTGGGTGGGACATGCCAATTCGTACCTGAATTTGTAAAGATACCGAAAAATTCAGGTTACTATTTTCGGCAGTTCACCTATTGGTATGATAGAAGAAAAGTGAAAACGGTAGCATTCTAATAGGTATGGTGTTATACTTGTCAAGACTAAAAAGTTGAGAACAATTTTCTACAATGCAAAACAATCAAGAAACCGCGAATTCATCAACACGCAACCAATTCTTCTTCCTCACATATTGCCACGCAGTCCTTGATTCTTATGCGAATTTATTTCCACATTTGCAGCCACTACTTTTGGATAAGTTCGCAGCAGTAGGTGCGCGAAATAGTTTCGCAGGTGTTCTTATATCACTTTATAGCATCTTCAGTTCTCTGGGACAGGTTTTCTTCGGATGGTTATCAGACAAAGTACAATCAGTTCATTACATTACGTTTGGCGTTGCGTACACTGTATTTGGATTGAGTCTGGTAGGTGTAGTTCCCTCAAAATACATGGTGTTTCTGTTATTAGCAATCGGAGGTACGGGCGTTGCTGCATTTCACCCGCAAGCAACGACCTATGCTGGTGCCCTCGCCGCTGAAACGCGCGGGATGGGTATATCCATCTTTCTGACAGGTGGGAACATAGGGCGCGCCTTAGGACCATTGGTGCTGTTATTTATACCGTATCGCTACAACAGTGACTTAAGACACCTCGTATGGGAAATGATACCAGGATTGATTGTTGCTTTGCTTATTCCGTTTGTCCTGAAATTTAAGCACGAACTTAATCTAACTGCGTCTGCTCGCGTACTTTCTCAGAAAAGCAACACCCAAAAGGATGCCTTTTGGCAGGTGGCACACCCACACCTCATATCCCTGCTCGCGCTGTTTGTGATCACTTGTTTAAGAACAGTTACAGGCTTGGGATTGGAAAGTTTTCTATCTATTTACCTTGACGATCAACATTATTCTGATCAGATGCGGTCTTTAGTCGTTGCCCTCTATATCTTCGCGGGTTCAATGGGGATTATGCTGAGTGGATGGGTATTAAGTCGTGTCAATACACTTATCTTGCTGCTGTTTTCACTCGTCGTTGCACCACCACTGCTCTATGCCTCACTTCACACCAGCGGTGTCACTTTTCTTGTGCTTCTCTTTTTAGGTAACGTTGTCCTGTCAAGTTCTATCACACTGAGCATTATCTTAGCCCAGATAATGCTTCGAGGATATGAAAATATAGCGTCAAGTTTGATGATGGGAGCATCATGGGGAGTCGGCGGGTTACTCAATTTGGTAGTTGGTGCTTTGGGTGATAAGTACGGATTACCTATTGTCTTGGATGGATTGGTAATGGTGCCATTAGTGGTGGCACCGCTTGTGTTTTTCCTACGAACACAACCCGATTTGTCAAATCAGAATAATACCATTTCTAAAAAATAAGATGCCATTTGTCGAAATGTTCTGGTAGGAGCGACCTCCCGGTCGCGACCGGGAGGTCGCTCCTACCGAAGAAGAGGTACCCCAACCAGCAATAAAAGTGGAATTCCTTAATGGGACAATATTAATTTGAATTGGTATAATAACTAAAATGTCCACAAGACGCTTAAAAAATGGGTGTTAATCAGATCGCCAATGAGCAGTGCATAATCAAGGTGGAACTGTTTGAGTTGAATGCCGATACCACTTGTCAAACGGCTATCACGCATACCGACACGTAGTGCCAATGGGGGTGATAGTTGGTATTCTATCCCCAAATGTGTTTGTCCGCCGGAACGTTCCTGCCATTGATAGGTGAGTATCATCTCCCGATTGAATAACAGTTTTGAGAAAAACGCAACACCTATATTCAGATTGGCAGGAATCGATTCTTTTTGTGCAGGGACTGTGTTCCAAGTCAAAGTTGTTTGTGATATATCTTGAAGATTAACCCCAAAAGCAAATCCACCAACATTGTCTAAACCAAAAAGCGCGTTCATATCAGGCAGACGAAAAAGCATGCCAGCATCAAACCCGTAGCCACTGCTACCATAGTTATTATAGAGAGATGTTATCTCGTCAAGCTCACCTACACCCGATAAACGTTGAACGATTCCCTTTGCATTTATACCAAATAGAAATTCTGGAGGTATAGAGTCTCTGCCAAAATTATTCCACCATGATTGACTAATGGCGAGGCGCGTTGCAAGAGAGAAAACAAACGCATTTTCGCTATCATTCAGATAGCCTGATGGGATAAAGTCTTCTTCGGTGGGACGGTATCTTGCGGTTTCTTTACGTTGTTCAGCACTTATTGCTGGGTCAAACGCTGGCACATCGTGATAGATGGGAATATCATCTATACCCGCGCGTATCCATGATACACCGACAGTCAGATGCGGAATGAATTTCGCAATACCACTAACATAACTAAATGCACCTAAGCCTGATCTACGTGTGGCATGCATCATACAGACTTGATACTTATGTGTACCGCCCGCAATCCCCGCAGGATTCCAATAAGTCGCTGTAGCATCGTCGGCAATGCTTACGTAAGCACCACCAAGTCCAAGTGCGCGCGCCCCAATACCGTTCGTTAAAAAATCGCCTGTGTAGTTCTCCGCAGAAGCAGATAAAACGATAAAAAAACAGATGCCGATGAGTCCGAAAAGTTTTAGTTTAGTCAAAGATTCTTATTCCTTATTTAGATCAAAGTTGTTCCAATAGTACTGATATTTTTTTGATTTCCAGTTTTTATATATCTGATCCCAACCCATACGATTGAAATGGGGTAGCAACGATCCTTCCGTGACAGGTTGTGAGCAACCTTGGTAGCGATAATCTACGGAAAGGCGAATACGATCAGGTGCTTGATTCGGTAGTGCTTTATGAACAGTATGGCTATGAAAAAACAATGCGTCCCCGATTTCATAATCTCCAGATGCCCAATACAAACCATCAGCTTCTAAAGGCTCGGTATCAATACCGAGACCCCCTGCCCCAAAAGCAGGTTGCACAGGAAAAATACCAAAACGGTGCGACCCAACTAATACTGACAATCCTCCTAAATGCTGCGGACATGCCCCAAGAGGAATCCAAGCAGTATAGGTGTCTTCAGTCCCCCGTATATGGATAAAGTCCTGGTGTGCAGGCGTTGTATACTTTGTGTTTTCTGGGAACATGATTCTTCCAATATTTCGCGGATGCACAAGCGTCGTTTCCCCAAACAATTTGTCGCACATATCCAAAATTTCTGGATGATGTGCAAATATATGAAAGGATTCAAGACTTTGAAATTCGTCTAACACAGGCCAATATCCCGCATCACCTTCCATGAACGGTCCGCCTATTCTTATGCCCTCCATTAACCCATCTCCCCCTTTCGCCCATCCGTGACGATGGCATATCTCTAAGAAATCTCGACGTAAGTTGATAATAGATTCTTCATCAATTAATCCACGAAAAAAGAGATATCCATCTTGTTTAGCACGTTCCCGAAGTTTTTTAGGATCGTCCAACAACTCATTTGAAACAGTAAAAGGTTCAATCCTTCCCATAATATGTTCCTCGTCTCTCCAAAAGAATGATAATACCTACGATGTTGAGATATACAACCGATATTATACCAACAATTTAGGAGATGAGTCAAATGATATAAAACGATGAACAGAACCATTCAATTGTTGAGTTTCACTCTTGTTAGAGTGAATTCCCCTGGTATCTATTCCTATTTGTTGTAAAGTTCATTGGTTTTCTTCAGATAATTGCAATACATAGTATACGAGGGGTGTCATGACCGTCAAAAGGGTGTGTAAAGTATTGGTTACTTGTCTGAACCAGGATTTGCAGGATTACCAGATTTTCAAGATTGGAGTATGGTGCGTTAGATTACCATTCGAAAGTTAACATAAATACTTACCAAAAAAACATTGATGCGGCAATCCTTGTAATCTGCAAACTCTGGTTCAGACAAGTAACCAATACTTTACACACCCTTCAAATTTATTCTGATTGATATTTTTTAGAAATTCTTGTAAACTATGGTGGATTATACAATTAATTCTACATTCTGAGTTGTAGGAGCGACCTTTGGTCGCGACCAGAGGTCGCTCCTACAGAAGAGGTGTATAATTATTTCAATAATTCACCATAAAAGCAATGTTTCACAATATAGTTGAGATTCTCACCTTAATTGCATCGTCTATTGTGCAGTATATCTTTTATAGACGAGGAATACCCAAGGACTTCAAACCAAAACGTATCCTCGTTGTAAAACTGGACCACATTGGAGATGTCATACTTGCTACACCTGTTTTTTCTAATTTACGTCTGACTTTTCCAGATGCCGATATAGATGCGTTGACAGGTGATTGGAGTCGGGTTATACTTGAAAACCATCCTGATGTAAATAAGGTATGGGTATACAATTCACCAGCATTTTCACGTTCCCAAAAGCCGACACCTCTAAAGGAGGTCTTTCAATTATATCGGAACTTACAAGGGCAAAATTATGACCTATTGATAAACCTACGTGGGGATTGGCGTGTTATCTTGTTATCACTCTTTCGTGTAAGTTCGAAACGTATCGACCGCGCATCCATTCAAGTCGCAAACAAATTTGGATCCGCACAATTCAGCAGTAAACATGAAGCAAGCCGCAACCTTGATGTCCTAAAACGAGTCGGGATACCAACACCAATACAACATGCAACTTTTTCTGTTACTTCTGAAGATGAGGAGTGGGCATCCAAATTCCTGTTAGATCAGAATATCAACTTAGATCAACCGATTATTGCTATTCATCCCGGCTCTCCTATTCCGTTGAAAAGATGGATACCTAAACGTTACGCAGAATTAGCTGACTGGTTGGTTGAAAAGAAAAGTGCAAAAGTGCTGTTTGTCGGTGTGAAAGACGAAATACCAATAATCACTGAAATACAAGATATAATGCATAGAGAATCAATCAGTATCGCTGGCAAAACAAATCTACCGCAATTGGCATCAATTTTGCTCAAAATTACAGTGTTTATCGGAAATGACAGCGGGCCGATGCATCTTGCCGCAGCAGTTGGCACAAATACAATCGGATTATTCGGTCCAGGAGACCCAGAACGATTCGGACCTATCGGACACAATTGTGCAACTCTTCGGAAAAAGCTCAACTGTCCGCCATGCACAGGAAAAGTTTGCAGATTTGGTGAAGAAGGATGCATGTCAAAAATACAGGTAACTGATGTCGTCCTGACACTTAAAGAACACAACTTTTTATAGCCAGTAAGAATTAATTTAGGTATTTACCTCAATTTTGTCCAAAAATCATCTTAAATGCTTAATCTGTAGTGAAACTATCGTAAAATATTTACTTGACTTTTTTTGGCAAAAAAGATAATATGTGCTTTAAGAACACTTTAGGTCTTTAAGCACTTACTTACCAAATACCTAACGTTATTTTTTCTTAACAGTGGTTTTTCAGAACATTTTGAATATTTATACATGCGTTTTTCAAAATAGACTAATGGAGGATTAGAAAATGCAAAGGAAATTAAATTGGCACATATTCACTCTGACAGTAGTATGCATCATCAGTATAAGCATCATAGGTTGCGGGGATGATGATGATAGTGATTCTATGGTAACACCTACGAATCCGCAGCTAATTGAAGTAGCAACAACGACACCTATTGATTTCGCAAAAGAAAAAGCAGAAATTAATGCTACATTCAGAGAATTTTATAGAGCTTTCAATGACAGAGATCTAAATGATTTACGAAAAACATGGTATAGTCCGTCTAATAATTCAGATGCATTTGCAGTCGCATGGTTCGTTGGAGGATATGTTGAACAGGTCGATCCGGCATTTGGATGGGTTCAAGTCAGCGCAACTATAGAAGGTTTGTGGACCCATACCAGCACAAAAAATGAAAAATGGACCGGAAGTAACAGTTTCAGCGAATTTTATATCAGAAGAAGGGCAGGCGATCCAAATACATTAGAAGCAAGCGCAAGGAGTTATTCTTCCTACAGAAACCAAGGCGGTTCCGGTTCAACTTTTGTCTACTTAGTAAAGCTTCGACATCAAGATTGGAAGATTCACCAAGTTGACAGTCATACACAGAATACTTTAAACAATCGTAAACCTTTAAACACACACGCTCCCCCTAATCCACGAATTACTAAATATTTTAACGACCCAGATACAAAAGTAAATTAAGCTGCCCCAATTTGTGCAGCTTAATTTCAATATGCACTTATTTGTGCATATTTTAGTTCACAGAACCATAAGACAAACGCTTGTTTTGCCCTTTTACCTAATGGCATATAAATTGCACCAGCAGATATAAGCTTTGTTGTCATTTATATTATTTTTTATTTACAGGAATCAAACCAAAACGAAACTTATGAGAGGTAAAATCTAATGAGTGCTAAAAGAACTTCAGGTGCCTTAATGACTTCGGTTGTGGTCCACTTAGTCATTATTCTTCTCGCTGGTGTCTATTTTGTAGCACAAACAGAGAAGTTTAAAGACTTAGTCGGTATCCAATTTTCTAAACCACCTACGCCACCGAAGCCTAAGGTACGTAAACCTATCGTCAAGCAGTATACTAAACCTATTGTTCCAAACCAAATTACCCATGTGACGGAACAAGTTCAAGTTCAACCGCGTCTTACAACTGCTTTCGCTCCAAAAGAAGTCGCGGAACAAACACAAACAGTATTAGAATTTTCTAACCAGGTCATCAAGATGGATGCACCGATTAATCCAAACGTCCCAAAAGTGGTGAAACCAGACACACCTGTTCCCGAAGTGGTTACACATGCGGATTTGCCTGTTTCCAATTCTCCCAGCGCATTAGCATTCGCTGGGCCTGCAGCAAGTGCACCAGCCGCAGGGCCTGCTAACATTGCACGCGGTATCGCTGGAAGTCCTGTTCAAGTAAACATTTCAGTCGAACGACCAGCAGGATTAGCAATGGTTCAAAGCGTCGGTGTCGTCAGAGAAGCACTCGGTGAAGTCACTGATACAATTACACTTGGAAACGTTGAAGTGCCTCCTTTACCGAAGGGTGAACCGGGCGGACGCGTCATCGGAAAAGGACGCGATATCCGCGGCGTATTACGTTTCACACGGATACGTCATAACCTTTCTGACTGGTGGGCTGATTCTTCTTCACTCAACGCACTGACAAAGTGGTTGAATGAAAGAACTGAAATCAAAACCGACATGAACGTTGAAGGCGGCGCATTAAAACTTACCGACTCCAACTTATTTAAAACACCACTTGCATTCATGACAGGACACGACCCAGCACTTGTAAGATCAAGAAACCTGCTCGCAAGAGACCAAGGTGGTGGTAAGATGGACAGTCGACTTTCACAGAACGAAACTCTTGCACTACGAGAATACTTAGTGGAAAAAGGTGGGTTCCTCGTCTTTGATGATTGCGGTGTGAATGCTGCTGCACAAGCAATGGTCCGGTTATTCATCGCTCAAATGCGACACGTCATGCCCGAACACCAAATTGAACGAATCCCAAACACTCACGAAATATATAATAATTTCTTTGAAATCGGTGGACCCCCAGTCGGTTTTGATATCTTCTGGTGGGGGACCAGACCACCAAAACGAAATTATCTTGAAGGATTCTCTGTCGGTGAAAAATTAGCTGTTATCGTCGTCAGACGTGACTACATGTGCGCAATGGAATCGGTCAGTTTACCAACACGAAGTGTCCACTATTCACCAGGTGTCTATCGCTTTATGACAAACGTCGTCGTTTATTCTTTAACACACGGGTCTATTGCTGATTACTCTGGCTATGTGCCTGAAGACACTTTGGCGCAGAAAGAACTTCCAACACGCGCACCAGAAGCAGTAAAAACCGGAGCAACTGAATAACTTCTTATTTCCAGTTGAGCGAACTTTATATAGACTATTTCGTATTTCCCGATAATGATGTAAGAATATCATTATCGGGAAATACTTGTACACCTGTGAATCTTTGTTCAGACAACATTAGAAATAATATTACAGAATTTTGAGGTGATAAATTGAAACTTGGTGTATCCACTTATTCCTATTGGCATTTCACACCTGAACGAGTCCCAATTGAACATATTATTGATGAAGCAGCACGATTGGAACTTGATGGCATTGAAATCCTACATCAACAGATGCAGTCAGAAGCAACGCCTTATTTGCAGAGACTCAAACGCCATGCGTACATCAATGGACTTGACCTATACGCACTCTCAATTCACCAAGGTTTTGTTTCACCAGAGGAAAATACCCGACAGAAAAACATAAACCATACCATACACTGCATCCGATTAGCACACGAACTCGGTATACCAGCAATTAGACTCAACTCTGGAAGATGGGGAACTATCAAATCATTCAATGAATTGATGAAAACGGAGGGACAAGAACCAACCCTCCCTGACCACACATTAGATGAAGCTTTTGATTGGGTAATAGCTTCAATTGAAGAATGCCTCCCTGATGCAGAAAGATATGGAGTTATACTCGGGCTGGAAAATCATTGGGGATTGACATGCACGCCAGAAGGTGTCAATCGCATCGTCTCCGCAATAGACTCAGATTGGTTGAAGGTGACTATGGATTGTGGCAATTTTCTCTCCGACCCTTATGATAAACTACAACAGATCGCAAATGATGCAGTTCTTGTCCATGCTAAAACATATTATGGGGAGGGTGAGTGGTACACACTTGATCTCGATTATGCAAGAATTGGTAAAATACTGCAAGACGCGGGTTTCAACGGATACGTATCTATTGAATTTGAAGGAAAAGAGGACGCACACACCGGTGTACCAAAAAGTGTTGAGATGCTACGCAATACCCTGTTTTCAAACAAGAATCTGTAAAAATTAATGGCGTAATAGAACCTTACAAATCAATTCTCTCTACCTAATCTATTTCCCATGGGGCTACTTCGTCAACTGCTGCTGGCGCGGGGAAGCGACTTGATACATCCACAGGTTTACCCAAATCGGAGGATTCAATCACACGTTCACACACCTCCAACACATGCCGTGCTTGAGCACTATTACATCTTGGAAGTCTGTCTTTCCGAATCGCATCAGCAAAGTCTGCAACGCCTTTGCCCCAATCCAGTCCAGTAAACGCTTTTGAAGGAGAAGGTTCATCTTGCCATCCAGATTGTGGGGTAAATTTCTTGATGCCACGGCCATCGTCATGGGCTTGAATTGAGAATCCACCTTTCGTACCATGAATTTCATAAGGAGGTATCTGGGATGTTACCGTAAAACTGTGGTATATAAAACCGTGTGTTCCATCTGCAAGTGGCACTTCAAACTCAAGCACGGCAAAACCGTGATCTTTCTCTGTGACCTCAAACGCAGTGCATTGCCGTGGCCCTTGCGTTAGAACACGTTTTGGAACAGCAACCCTCGCAAACCCATGAACCGTCTTCACCGGACCTATCATTGTTGTCATCACAGTCAATGGATACGGAGCAACATCACGGAAAGGTCCCGCATGCATCAAGAACGCATCCGCATTTGGATGCCAATGTTCCAATGGCCCCCCAAAGTTACCTATCGTGGAAATCACATCGCCAATCTCACCTTCACGAATCCGTTGCCATACATTCTGTTGCACATACCCGAGTATCGCTGATGGGGCGCAGGCAAGCTTCAATCCCATTGTGTCTGCTGTTTCCACAAGTTCGTTCGCTTCGTCCGTTCTAATCGCAATCGGTTTCTCCGAATATACATGTTTCCCTGCCTTCAACGCAGCAAGTGAAACCGGATAGTGTGCTATGTGGATTGTAAGATTGATGATCGCCTCCACTTTCGGATCATTGAATACTGCTTCAAGTGAAGGGTATACTTTACCACCACCCCTCTCTGCTAATGCAGAAGCACGACCTTCGTCTTGGTCATAATACCCTATCAACTCAATCTTATTTGGATAAGCTTGACAACGCGGTTGATAACCTCCTGATGCAATCATACCACATCCAACAATCACTGTTCGTACCGGGCTACTCTTAGACATGTAATCCTCCATACTTTGATATCGTTCAATTATACACATGCATAATAGCAAAATATCATTCTTATGCCAATCTAAAACAACAACGAAAACCCCAGAGGGCATTCAATTGTCACAAAACATCATTGTTGGAGGGGTTTCTAACCCCGATTTCTGCTGTGTATTTCAAATCGGGGTTAGAAACCCCTCCAACAATGATGTTTTGTGACAATTGAATGCCTCTGACGAAAACCCTTTTTTGCTTGACATCTAAAACCCTATCATTGTAAAATTGATAATATAAGGATGGGTAGCAACATGAGGAAAATATATAACATATTTACATTGTCAGTTCTTGTTGTAATGTTCACATTTATTGGGTGTGCATCTCACGACACTGCCAAGATACAAGCATATAATCAGTTTGCAATAAAAACTGCACAAGTTGGGTTGTGGAATGAAGCAATTTACCGATGGAAGCAGATCATCTCTATTGCCCCTGATAACGCTGCAGCGCATAACAACCTCGGTGTTGCTTATGAGGCAACGGGCAATATTCAAGAAGCAGAAGCAGCCTACCAACGTGCAACAGAACTTGATCCCGATAGCAAATACTTCCGTATCAATTATCGTAGATGTCGCTTGCATATTCGACGAAGCGGTGCAGAAAGTAGTGACAAGGCTCCAAAAGATGAAGTACAAACAGAAACCATTAAAATTAGGAACTAATCCCATGTTGAAAAAACAACATTTCCCATTTTCACAACGATTTCAGCAAGTGTTGCAACTGCTGATTAAGTTAATGCCAACCTGTTTCATCTTGTTGTTCTCATTCACTCTATTCTCTTGTGGAAAAAAGTTTGCACGTGTACCTATTAACATAAAAGTTCAATCCGAAATTGACATAAATACATATTCAAATTTTGCAGTGCTCCCTTTTGTTAGTGACAAGAACACAAAGAAATTAGATGAACTCCCAGCTGATATAGGACCAGAGATCGCTCAAATACTCAGAAGCGTCTTAGGTAGGCAAAAACATTTTGAGGTTGTGAACAAACAGGAAACAGATCGTATCATGACAGGTGAAGTGATAGAAGATGACTGGCTTACGGATACAGAACGGTTGAGTGAGTTAGGAAAATACTTTGAGGTGAAAGGTGTGATCGTCGGAAGCTACCGCTTTTATACGGATACGCGACCAAGACGCTATTACGGTGAACGCTATTCCCCTCAACAACAACGTTATATTATGGATTATCAGGATTATATGCAGAAAACATATCTGCTTTCGCTACGTGTCATGATTATTGATGTTGATACTCAGAAAATTATCTGGGATGAAGCATATAGACAAAGTTCCGCTGAAGCACACAATATCGGCTCTTTTGTCTTTTCACAGATGGCACCCCAGCAGACAACTATGCGAGAACTGAGTAAACGCGCTGTTACCGATTTTGCAAGACAAATCTCACCACACTACGAACAAGAAGACCGATTCCTGATGAGATAAATTACACACAAAAAACACGCGATATTCTGAAGAATAATTGCAATCAAATTATTTACACAGAGAAAAACCGATGAAAAATAGAGAAAAACACTCAAAAGCAGATACATTCATCCGCAATAAAATCGCGCAACTTTTCCTCTGTCTTGGTATAACAATGTTCATCTCATCAAACGTCTTTGCTCAAGGCTTTGGAAAAAATAAAATTACAGCACAACGTTTTGACTGGCATATACATCGCACTGAACACTTTGATATACACTACTACCCAAGTGCTGCGAAACTCGTACCAATCATGGCAGCAATCGCTGAAGATGCTTATGATAAACATAGCGAAGACCTTCAACACGAACTTGAAGGGAGAACCCCTCTAATCCTATATAAATCACATAAAGATTTTCAGGAAACCAATGTAATATTACAAGAGCTGCATGAAGGCATCGGTGGGTTTGCTGAGATCTTTAAACACCGAATTGTTATCCCATTTACCGGATCAATGGAAGCATTTCGAGAGGTAATTTCTCATGAACTCATCCACATCTTTCAGTATGATATACTCTATCAAAAACCGCATGCCAGCATATATAGTGGTGAATTCTTATATTCCCCACCCATCTGGTTTATTGAAGGCATGGCGGATTATTTTGCCGAAGACAATGACGCAATCGGAGAAATGGTCCTTAGAGATGCAAGTATAAACAACAATCTTTTGCCTCTAACTGAATTACAAAACTTTAATAGACTCAGTTCACCTTACATCGGATATAAAATCGGACAGATAGCCGTTGCATACCTTGTTGAGACTTATGGCCGTGAAAAAATCGCTGAAATCCTGCAGGGGTTACGCCAAAGCCGAACAAAGAATTTAGACCACGTCTTTAGAAACGTACTCGGTGTCAGTCTGAAAGAGTTTAATATAGGTTTCAGCCAGATGGTCCGAAAGCGATACTGGCCACTCATTGAAGATAAAGAACTACCATATATCGCTGCAAAGAAACTTACTGAACAAGTACGATTCTCTCACAACATCAAACCTGTATGGTCACCCAGTGGAGATATTGTCGCTTATATCACGGCAAATGAGGGTTTCTTAGAAATTGTCCTTATGTCTGCTAAAACAGGAAAACAACTCGACCGAATAACAAAACGCTTTTTCCGAGATAAATATGAAGAAATCAGAACCGATTCCACCGGTTTCGACCAAAGTCTTACCTGGACTCCGGACGGTGACCATATCGCATTCATAGGGAAACACCACGATACAAATTACCTCTTTCAAGTAAATATACTTACACACAAACTCACGCATTACCTAAAACTTGATTTTGATGCTGTCACTTCACCTAATTATGATGGTACGGGCAAACGCGTCGTCTTCTCCGCATTAAATGATGGGCAAACAGACCTATACATTATTGATTTAGAAACACAAAAAATAAACAGATTGACCAGAGACCCCTTTAACGATTCACACCCATCTTGGCATCCAGACAGAAATGCGATCATTTATGCATCGGAAAGAGAACGGAAAAATAGACTTGTCCTCATCGACTTGGATAAACAAACTGAGCAAACAATCACTGGCAATCAATCAAATGCAATCAGTCCAAAATGGTTGAAAGATGGCGAAACTGTCCTATTCAGTGATGACCGAAACGGTGTGTTTGACGCATACAAACTCAATGTAAACGAGAGGCAATTGACACGCCTAACAAACCTTATTACAGGATGTTTCAACCCAAGTTTTTCACCAGACGAAAAACGGCTACTATTTAGTGCCTACGATAATGGGAAGTATGATATCTGTGTAATGGAATCTGAAAGTATTCTTGATGAGAAAATAGAATTACAAAACGTGGAATCAGAACCAGAACCTATTCTCCTAGAGTCTGAGATTGTTGAACCAAAACTTAGAATCGCAAGACGAAAATATAGCACACGTTCCTCTTTTCGTTTAGACGCTATTTTCCCTGAATTCAGTTACGGTGCGGATGGACTGCTCCGAAGCCAAATACAACTGAGCGCAAGCGATATGCTCGGAAATCATCGCGTTGGAGTCAGTGTAATAAATCAAACCGGGGGGTACCTACTCCCAGATTTCATAGCACAATACGGATTTTTGACACATCGCGCCGACATCGGTGCTGTCGTCTATAACTATCATCAATATCATTTACTCGGTTCTGTACGCAATCAACGCGGCGTATTGCAACGGGTCACTGGCATCGGTGGATACTTGAGTTATCCATTTAATAGATACCTTCGATTAGATTTGCAGTATTCACTATATTCAAAACCCTTAACATATAACTATCAGACAAGTCAACCTTACGATTTTGATGAACGAGGACGACTTTCTCTCGGTTCTATTGCTTTAGTCGGCGATAATACTATGTGGAGAGAATGGGCACCCTACAGCGGTTCACGCTATCGCTTGGAAGTTGAGCAAGCAATACCCACGCTCGGAAGCCAGTTGTCTCTTACGAATACTGTTTTTGATTATAGAAACTACATCGGTTTGGGAAGACGCAGCACAATCGCTACACGACTATTACTTGGGGGGAGTTTTGGACGTGATAGGTCCCTATTCTATCTGGGAGGAATTGATACCCTCAGAGGATATAATTACGAAGACCTTGTCGGATCAAGAGTCGGTCTGTTCAATATAGAATTACGCATTCCGTTTATAGATGTCCTGTATTTCGGTTGGCCAATACGATGGTCAATCGGTGGAATCGGCGGATTGATCTTTGCTGATTTTGGTGGAACATGGTCAGATTTGGTATACGGCCCTGACAACCCATATCAGATGGTTGAACGCGACGGCTTAAGGTTACGCCTCAATGACTTAAAAGGTTCTATCGGTCTCGGTCTCAGATTACGACTCGGTGTGTTTTCTTTAGACTTCGCCGCGGCACGACATACTGATCTGAGAAGTATAAAACCCGGTGTCAAATACCATTTCGGATTAGGACAAGCATTTTAATACCTTCCGTCAAATCCCCATGCTTTAGTTTGCGGGATGTAGACGGCTCAGCGGTTTATGTGCCAAAAAAACTTTACATTGAGAATAAATCAGGATATACTCTATCTACCGTTTCAGTGGTAGATATTGATAGTATCTACCACATCGCTATCAACGAGAAACGGGTTCTTCACCGAGACGGTATATCATGAGAAAAACATATAAATACAAGATACAACATCAATCTAACACGATCAAACTTGGTAATATGCTTGACGACATGCACAAGATCCATGTGCATATTATGCGTTTGCAGAAGCGTTATTACCGCCGCTATAAGAAAAATATATCTGCTTATAGAATGAACGCCCATGTTGCGAAGTTGAAGAAACGGACGAAACCGCATTGGAAACACCTACCGAGTCAGGTTGTTCAAGATGTTGTATTGCGTATGGGTAAAGCCTACGATGCGTTTTTCAGAAACATGAAGACCGCAAAGCAGGGCAAACGACGAAGAAGGTCGGCAGACCGAAGATCAAACCGCAACATAAATACAACTCTATGACCTTTACGCAAGCAGGTTACAAACTTGAAGGGAACCGTATCCAGATCAATTGTCCAGATCAATTGTATAAATACATGGTTCTCTTTCCATAAGCATCGTGAAATCGTAGGTGACATCAAGACAATCACCATCAAGCGTGACAGGTGTGGCGATTATTGGATATGCTTTTCCTGTGATAACGTCAACACACCGAAACCATTTGCCAAGACGGGTAAGAGTGCTGGCTTTGATTTCGGTATGAAAACATTCCTCACTTCTTCTGATGGTGAAAAGCTTGTGTCTCCGCAGTTTTTGAAAAAGTCCTTGAACAAGTTGAGAACATTGAACAAAAGTTTGAGGCGCAAGATAAAAGGTTCTGGCAACTGGTATCGTGCCAAACGTGCTTTGTCTCGGCAGTATAGAAAGATAGCAAGACAACGCGAAGATTGGCACTGGAAACTTGCCACAGACCTTTGTAGCCGTTTTGATACTTTGTGCTTTGAAACCCTCAATATAGATGGCATGAAACGCCTCTGGGGACGCAAAGTCAGTGATCTCGCTTTTTATCAGTTCATTCAATGCTTGGATTTCAAGTGTGCAAAACATGATAAATCTTTCATACTAATCGGACAATGGACATCTACAACAAAACCTTGTAGCCACTGTGGACACAAAAACAATAACCTAACGCTTTCAGATAGACACTGGATATGTCCTACGTGCAAGACTGAATACGATAGAGACATAAACGCAGCTATCAATATCAAACAGGCAGGCTTAGCTGCCTAAAGTGGAGCAGATGTAAGACGTAGCTCAGATTGGCTATCCGCGAGGAAGCACAAGCCCCAGCGTTTACGCTGTGGGTACTATGACATGAGAACAACTGTGCCATACAGAATTGAAACAGATAGAGTTATCTTCAATCAACCCACCAGACTAAGGTTTAGTTCAATTTTGTTTCAAAAAACCTTGATAAGATAATCTTGTAAATCTGATAATCCTGTAAATCCTGGTTCAGACAATTGATCTTGATAAAATCAACATTATCACACCGAAAAATATATATCTATTATTTGCAGTTTTCTGTATAATGGACACAATGTAAAATAAAAAGAAGGAGACAATATGGAAACAAGGGTTAAACGGTTTATTATCATAATTGGGATATTAGCAATTCTTGGCGGGGCAATTGCAGCATGGATCAATATATTTCCTGATTTCCTATGGTTCGGGATGATGGATTATCTCAACATTTACACGAAAATCCTAACAACAAAAATCGTTATTGGGGTAATTGTTGGTGTCGCATATCTCGTAATTCTGTTGGTAAACCTCTATATTATTTCTAAACTTACACCTGCACAACTTAGTCCCGCATTTATGGGAGGGACAGAATTTACGGGCGGAGAAACAAACACGCGAAAAATGATTTACGGAGGACTCACAATCCTTGCTGTCTTATTCAGTATCTTGATGGGGTACTCCGCAACAGACCGGTGGGAAACCTTTTTACGGTACACACACGCTGAAAACCTGAACTTTCAATCTGCCACTCCTATTGAAGTTCAACAGAATTTGAATTCAAACGAAATCACCGTTCCAACTTTTGAACTTAAAGCAAAAAAGATACAAGTAGGGGATGAGGTCAGTGTTCACATAGACACTAACGATCCAATCACCGCAAACGTTGATGCTGTCATCACAGAAGAAATCGAACAAGGAAACGAGATTGTAAAAATCCCTATCGGACTTAGACTCAATCAAGATATCCAGATAGAAAGCGGACAAAAAGCATACTTCAAATCTGTCGCACGTGACCCAATTTTTGACAAAAGCGTTTGTTACTATGTCTTCAAAATGCCTATGGAACGATATGTCATAGGCACATTATTTGGCGTTTTTCTTTTAGTTACATTTTTTGCACTTGTCATATACTTTTTCCACGGATTGATTACAGGCGAAACAAATCAACTAAAATTCCGACCCCCCTTTGGTGTGAAAGCACATCTGTTCACACTCGTTGGGTTAACGCTGCTTTTCCGAGCTTGGAACTATCGCTTTGCAATGTTTGACCTATTGTATGCATCAAACGATATCGTTCGCGGTGGTGGCGGATATGCAGCAATAAACGCAAGACTACCCGTTCTATGGATCATGTTGGTTATCACCGTTCTGTGTGCAGCCGTGTTTATCGCAAATATCTTCATACGTAAGAATGTATATGCATTTGCAGGATTCGCAATTTTTATTGTCGCAGGCCTAATTGGGCAATTTTATCCAAGACTTATTCAAACATATCGAGTTGAACCCAACAAACAGGTCTTAGAACAGCAATATATCAACTATAACATCACATCTACTCTTCATGCCTATGACTTAGAAAGCAGTACAATTACTGAACAAGAATATCCGGTTACAGAGGAACTCTCCTATGATGAAATAAAAAGTTCAGATAACGAACCTGTTATCAATAGTATCCGACTTTGGGATTGGCGGCCTCTAAGAAGAACATTCAGAGAACTCCAGGAACTACGTTCACAATACGACTTCTTCGATGTTGATATCGACAGATATGTCGTCAATGACGATATACAGCAAGTGATGCTCTCCGCACGCGAACTTAACATTAATGAACTACCCCCCTCTGTAAAGAATGATTGGTTCAAGCAGACCTATACTTATACACACGGATACGGGGCAGTTGTGAGTCCTGTCAACGAAATTGATGAGGGCAGCCCAAATATGTACGTCAGAGATTTTATAAAGTATCACCCTCAATGGACACATAGGTTTAATACCGATCCCGGACCACGAATTTACTACGGAGAACGGACAGATAGATATGTAATTGTTCATCCTAACCGGGTAAATAATGAATCCTCAAAACTGGAATTCGACTATCCTATAGAGGGGCAACAGTTCGCTGTCTACGCATATCAAGGCAAAGGAGGGGTTGAACTGTCTTCGTTCTGGAGAAAACTGGTCTACATGTTCAAGTTTAACAACGAAATCAAATTTATTTTACCCGGAGAAATAAACAAAGATTTCACACCTGATGATAAAAATAAAGCTATAAGTAAAGTGCTTTATAATCGAAATATCAGAAAACGGGTGCAAAAAATCGCGCCTTTCCTACGATACGATAAAGACCCTTATGTCGTTATACATAACAATAGACTCGTTTGGATGCTTGATGCATACACCATCACACACAGGTATCCTTACTCTCTTTCAATGGAAAAATTTATTGAAAGAAGTAGACAACAGGGGACAGTTAATCAACGGGATGGGGCACCATGGGGAAATTATATTCGAAATTCTGTAAAAGTCGTTATTGATGCATACCACGGTACTGTTGATTTCTACCTAATTGAACAAGAACAGGACCCTATCGCTGAATGTTATCGCAAAATATTTCCTGATCTATTTAAATCGTTCAACGAGATGCCTGCTGATTTACAAGCACACATCCGCTACCCTACAACGTTGTTTCTCATACAGTCCCGCGTCTATCAAGATTACCACATGAGAGACCCCGTTACTTTTTATGCGGGGGAAGACCAGTGGGAAATCGGAAAAGAATTGTATGATAACACAGAGATACAAAACAGACAGGCTGCTACATCCCAGCCAACAAACCCACTCGCCCCGCAGAGAGTAGACGAAAAAACAACACGTAGTAATATCCAACCCGTTGAACCTTACTACGTTATACTTAAACTCCCAGGAGAAGAAAAATCTGAATTCATGCTGATGCTACCGTTTACTGCCCGGAACAAACAAAATCTTATCGCATGGCTCGGGGCACGTTGTGATTTACCCCAATACGGGAAAATCCTTGTATATAGATTCCCAAAGCAAAAATTAATTCCAGGGCCCATGCAAGTTGAAAACTTCATCAGTCAAGAACCTGATATCTCAGGGCAAATCAGCTTATGGAATCAGCAAGGCACGCGTGTACTTCGCGGTAACCTCTTGATCTTACCTATGAAAAACTCTTTGTTGTACGTTGAACCTATTTATATCCAATCTGAAGACGAGGAGACTGCAATCCCTCAACTTCGACGTGTTGTAGTAGGCTATAAAGAAGTTGACAACGAGAATCCTGATATTGTCTGGGGTGAAACACTTGATGACGCACTCAGAGAAATGTTTATCAAAAATTTAGGGGGACAAACTGCACCCACAAATGTAACAGATGGTACTCCTGACACAACTGAAATCCCTGAAACCGCTACATCAACACAAGAAGAGTTAATTAAACAAGCGAGCACTTACATTAATAATGCGAATTCTGCACGGAGGGACGGTAATTGGGCGGAATTTGGAAACAACCTAAATCTGTTAGAGAATGTTTTGAAACAAATGGAACAAAACATACAGGAGTAATTGAATTTATTTCTTATATAAAAGATAAGGAGGTGGAAATAAATGTCTATTGATTGGAAACCACGACACAGAGATATGATTATTGGCGGTATTCCTTGGCTTGCACGCATTTCTGATAAAGCCAGCGCGAAACTGCAAGGTATCATCGGAGAATACATTTATCCGTGACCACAAGATAAAATGTTCCTGGAGGAACATAAAATATCTGCTGACGAATTCGTTGACATGGTGAAAAACAACCCATCAGATGATGAGATGATTGCTGCCATGAAGAAATTAAATAGCTAAGTAAATATTGTTCAAAGAACAGGCGCGCTTCTAAAGCGCGCCAATTTCACACTGGAGATCGTTTGCGTGGACTTGAAAAAACTGCGGGATCAAATTAATAAAATTGACGACGAACTTCTTGAACTCCTTCAAAGACGAGCAGAGATTTCAAAGAAAGTCGGTTCCTTAAAAGCTGACATGGGCTCAGTTATCCATGTACCACAGCGAGAATACGAGATCCTTAAACGCTTAAAAAACTTGAATCACAGTATTTATCCTGAAGATTCTATTGAAAAAATATGGAATGAGATTTTCTCTGCATCACGATCTGTGCAAACAACTAATCGGATTGCTTTCCTCGGACCGATAGGTAGTTTCGGTCACGCTGCATGCCACGCTTTTTTCGGCCCGTCTTCAGAAATGATACCGATCACGCCACAGATAGATATCTTTACGGAGGTAGAAACGGGACGCGCAGATTTTGGTATGGTAGCTATCCAAAACTCTGTATACGGTACTGTGCGGGATGTATTAGAACGGTTTCAACATACATCTCTAAAAATCTGTGCGGAAATGTATCAACCCATCAAGCACCACCTTATCTCAAAGTCGCAACTCCAAGATATAGAACGCATTTACTCACATAGTCAACCTTTCGCACAATGTCGTATGTGGTTGAATAAATTTATGAAACACGTGGAGCAGGTTGAGGTCGTAAGCACATCAGACGCAGCACAACGCGCCGCTGAAGAACCTAATGCCGCAGCCATCGCAAGCAAACTTGCAAGTAAAATTTATGAAGTTCCTGTGATAGCCGATTCAATCATGGATGACCCAAACAACACAACGCGTTTCCTTGTAATCGGTGAACAAAAAGTAGGAATGAGCGGTTACGACCGTACATCTATCTTTTTTTCTGTAAAGGATAAAGTTGGCGCATTGTATGAAATCTTAGGCGCACTTGCAAAATACCAACTGAACCTAAGTTATTTAGAATCGCTCCCTTCACGCAGCAAACAGTGGGAATATATCTTTTTCGCTGATATTGATGGACATGTTGAGGATGATAAAGTACATGCTGTTCTTGAAAGTCTTGAGAACCTTTGTAGAGAAGTCAGAATTCTTGGTTCCTATCCCCGTGGCGCGACATAATATTTTAAACTATCAAGTATCATGTTTTCTCTATTAAACAACACTTCAAAACTATAAAATAGAGAACAATGGCAATTACATTAACACAACAGATCCAAGAACGCGCGCATGAACTCGGATTTGAACTTGTCGGTATAACCCCTGCTCAAGAAAGTCAAACCATACAACGATACAAACAATGGATCGCCAATGGGTATGCCGGCGAAATGGGATACCTTCAAAGACACCTACCTCTCAAGGAAGACCCACGAACACTACTGCAAGAAGCAAAATCAATAATCAGTCTTGCTATGAACTATTACACGGTTGATCCATCAGAAGCACTTACAAAGGAGCCGGGGCGTGGACAAATCTCTCGATATGCATGGGGTGATGACTATCACGATGTCATACGTGAACGCTTGCTACACTTAGTGGAATTTATCAAAAACACAGGAGAAACCAAACTCAAAAGTCGTGTTTTTGTGGATTCAGGCCCCATCTTAGAAAGGGAATATGCACAAAAAGCAAAACTTGGCTGGATAGGAAAAAACACAAACCTTATTAATTGGCGTACAGGTTCATGGTACTTTCTTGCAGAGGTGCTTGTTAGTATAGACTTGGATTATGATTTACCACCACTAATAGGAAGTTGTGGCAGCTGCACAAAGTGCATTGAGGCATGTCCAACGGACGCAATTATTGAACCCAACCTGCTGGATTCAAGATTATGTATCTCCTATTTGACCATTGAGTTGAAAAACAGTATCCCAAAAGAACTCCGTCCCAAGATGGGTAATCTGATCTTCGGCTGCGACATCTGTCAAGAGGTCTGCCCTTGGAACAGCAAAGCGATACCAACAGCAGAACCTGCGTTTAGACCTCGTAACGGCAACCTTGCACCTGAGCTGCTTTCACTCATCGGAATGACACAAGCCGAGTTCAGCAAAAGGTTCAAGGGAAGTCCTATCAAACGTGCAAAACGGAGAGGTTTTCTCCGAAATGTCATCGTAGCAATCGGCAACTGGAAATCACAGGCAGCAATACCTGCACTCAGGAACGCATTGTCTGATGATGAACCGCTAATACGGAGGCATGCAGCATGGGCATTAGGACAAATCGGTGGGGAAGATGCCAAACAGGTATTGAAAACCTGTTTAGAGACCGAAAATGACAATGATGTCATTACTGAAATAGAGGATGCCCTACATGAAATAGTAGGCGATGGAAATTTACTATAGGATTTACTGTGCTATTTCTATTCCCACCGCGCCCATACATTCGGGGTAATGTAACCTTCATCCTTGTAGGGATCATCACCTGAAACGACCACAACACCACGATAGTTCCTTTGTCCCTTCCACCCAAGCCAAGATGCTGTTGAGCAATAGTGACTCACGAGAACGCGCCGATAAGAATTGCTTCTATTCTTTTTGGACCGATGTAATAGATAACCGTTGAAAAAGAGAACACTACCTGCTGTCATTTCAATCGGAACTTCTGTGGAATCGTCAAAACCACGTGCTTCATAACAACTGTCAAACTCATCTCGTTTGTTATGCGGGTGACGATCATAGATCACGCCAGACCTATGGCTATTAGGTAGCACCCAGATACATCCATTGTCAACTGTCGCATCATCCAAAGGTATCCAAGCCCCAACAAGGGATCTGTCACGCGTTGGTATTGGATGTTCGTCTTGGTGCCATGGGTTTCCGGTATGTCCTGGTACTTTCCCCAACATCATTGACTGCATACACTTTACACCGCCATCCCAGAATGGTATGTGGGCACCAACGATTTCTCGAAGGATCGCACATATTTTAGGATGTTCGACATATCGACGCACGAGGGGACTAAAGGCATGGGGTTCACCGACACACATGATTCGGTCTAAGACTTCAACTTCAGTCGCATCTTCAGACATCGTTGGAATTGCGTCACATTCATAGTCACCACGGAAAATCCTTACCATCTCTAATTTCAGTTCTTCACATTCTTGAGGAGTAATGACATTGTGAACTAACAAATATCCGTCGTTGATATATGATTTTGCCCAACGGTCAGAAACCTGATGTGACATATTAGCGACACTCCTTTGTCAATCTATTCTTCAAGTGATTTGGAATAGGTTTAATTGAGTTTTCTGCCATCTCTCAATGGATTTACCCTTAATTTCTCCAGAATAGTAGTCAACAATACTGCGGTCTACTTCTTCAGCAATCTTTGGACGTATTTCAAGTTCGTCTTGTGCGTGGACATTGATATTTCCTTTTTCTTTTTCATATTCCGAATAAAACCTGAGTTTTTTTAAGTTGGAATAAATTGGATAAGTACAAAACGTGTTATTTTGTTTGTGTTTGAGAGATATGTGCTAAGATTTGAGAATTGAGTTGGCGTTCTAAATCTCTCATTTTTGGTAGTCCCGCGAGATTGTTTGTTTCATCTGGATCCTCCTGCACATTAAATAGGAGGTAAGGTTTATTTTCTCTGTTTAAGGCAATTTTCCATTCCTGATTTAGCAGCATAGTTTCCTTTGATATTTGCGATATTGCATAATTACGATGATTCGCTTCAGTGTCAGTTAAGGTAGGAGATAAGGTTTTTCCGAATTGACGATGATCTAACTTACCGCCAGCCATTTTGACCAGTGTGGGACCAATATCAATCCATTCCACAGGACTTTCACATACACGATTGGCTTCACTCTTTTTTAAGGTTTCGGGGGTTCGCACAAGTAGTGGAATACGGACAGCACCATTGAGGAAGTTACTCTTGTAAATCAATCCGTGATCACCGTTCATTTCACCGTGATCGGAACAGAAGACGATAACGGTATTATCAAGTTCACCACGTTCCTGTATGACATCAAGGATTTCACCGATTTGATCATCAATGAGTGTTACATTGCCAGCATAGTCTGCACGCATCTTTGCTATATCTTCCTTCTCAAATTTGGGGCTCTTCTTTTTATTTTTCATCAGGTTGTCTAAGCTTCCGCGTGGACGAACTCCCGCATTTTGTCGAGGTGCTGGCGACGGCATATCGTTAGGATTGTACTTACTTGCGTAAGGTTGGGGAGTGTCCCAAGGTTCGTGAGGTCCACCGAAACTTACCCAGCAAAACCAAGGTTCTTGTCGGTCATAGTTTTTTAGGTATTGCTTTGTTTGTTGTCCGACGTAAACATCCGCGTCATTTTCAAGTCCAAGTGGTGTTGGTCGAACAAGGTGAGGTTTCGTCTTGAATCTATCCTTATAGTCGTCTTTGTACGCCTTCCACAATCCCTTCTCTTTCCACATCTCTGTCATATAGGATAAGCACTTCATACTTGCTCGTGGACCACCGATTTCGTTCACATCATCTAAACCGTAAGCATGCATCAGGTGTTCACGTTTGCGGAGATCACCGTTATTTGTGTGTAGATGTGTTTTCCCAAATAGACTGGTGCGGTATCCGGCATCGCGTATTGCTTGCATCCATGTGGGTGTTTCTGCTGCTAACTTGTGTTTTCCGTTATTCCAGACTCCAGTGTTATGTGCATAAAGACCAGTAGCCAAACTGAGCCGCGCTGGCACACAAACTGGAGAAGTGGTAACGCAGTTCGTATATCGGACACCTTCGCTCGCAATCTTATCCATGTTTGGTGTCTGGACCCAACCGCCACTACAACCCATCGCGTCCCAACGTTGCTGGTCTGTCATGATAAAAAGGATATTCGGTTTCACTTCAGGTTCAATGTTGATGTCATTATTCTGTGTCCATGCATTTGAACTAAGATAGTGACATTGTACCAACACCTGCGACTCCCAATTCTTTGATGAAAGTTCTGCGGTTTATGTTTACAGAATGAGAATTAATACAGTCTTTTCTATTTTTCGCTTGATGGGTTTTGTCCTGTGTTATCATTGGCACCTCGGCATTTAAGAGAACATTGTATACCTTATTTTTTCGTTTGGGTATGGAACAGATGTTCTAACACTTGCAATCTTAATGCGGTTTCTAACTCTTTCATTTCTGGTAAACCTGCAAGATTGTTTATTTCATTGGGGTCATTATTCACGTCAAACAGGAGATAGGGGACTCCGTCGGTATTCAATGCGATTTTCCATTCCAGATTAAGCAGCATTATTTCACCAGAGATCTCTGAAATTGCATATTCCCGATGTGTCTCTTCTGTGTTATCGAGTGCTGGACATAATGATTTACCGTATTGTCGGTGTTTGATCTTTCCACCCGCCAATTCCACAAGCGTGGGACCAATATCAATCCATTCAACAGGACTACCGCAAATCCGATCTTCTGAAGCGTTTTTCAATGTGTCAGGGGTTCGGACAAGCAAAGGGATTCGCACTGCTCCGTTAAGGAAATTGCCTTTATAAATCAGTCCGTAGTCACCATTCATTTCACCGTGGTCGGAGGAATGGATAATGACGGTGTTTTCCAATTCCCCGCGCTCCTGTATCGCATCCAAGATTTCACCAATCTGTGCATCAATCAGGGTGACATTGCCTGCATAGTTTGCACGCATTCTTCCGACTTCTCCTTCTTCAAACTTGGGGTTCATGCGGTTCATCATATTGTCTAAATTACCGCGTGGTCGATCTCCTGTTGGCGGTCGAGGTATGGGGGGTGGCATGTCATTTGGGGCATACATGCTTGAGTATGGTTCTGGCGTATCCCATGGTTCATGAGGTCCACCGAAACTCACCCAGCAACACCATGGTTCTTCACGCTTATAGTTTTGGAGGTACTGCTTCGCCTGTTGTCCTACATAGACATCTGCATAATCTTCAAGTTCAAGAGGAGAAGGACGCACCATATAGGGTTTTTTCTTGAATCTTTCGCTGTAATCGTCTTTGTATTTTTGCCAAACACCTTTTTCTTCCCACATCTCTGTCATGTGAGATAGTACCCGACTACTTGCTCTTGGACCACCAATCTCGTTTACATCGTCTAAACCATAGGCGTTCATCAAATCTTCGCGGTCACGGAGGTCACCGTTGTGTGGATGCAAGTGTGTTTTTCCAAACAGACTGGTGCGATAACCAGCATTACGTACTGCTTGCATCCATGTGGGTGTTTCTGCTGACATGGTGTGTGTCATGTTATTCCAAACACCAGTGTTATGTGGATACAAACCTGTGGCTAAACTCAATCTTGTGGGAATACAAACGGGTGAGGTCGTGACGCAGTTGGTAAATCGGACACCTTCACTTGCGATTTGGTCTAAGTTTGGCGTTTGTACCCAGTCGACGCTGCAGCTCATTGCATCCCATCGCTGTTGGTCTGTCATGAGAAGTAGTATGTTTGGTTTCATATTATATCCTTATAGGTTTCATTATGCATCAGTTTCGTTCAATACCAGCATCCACAAATGCTTTTGATAATGTTTGGTATGATAAAGTCGCAGCAGCAAGTGGGTTATAGTCTTTGCGTGCCTGCACCATAAAACTGACTTCGGCAGTGATGAAACCGTCGTAGCCATGTTTCCGCATGAGTTTCAAATAACCAACATAATCAAAAGTTCCCTCTCCAGGAATTAGGAACTCAAAATCTGGCGCAATACCCCGTTGGTCTTTGACGTGTGTATGTATCGAAACTGCTGCCAAAGCTGAGACCGTCTCCTCGGTAGACATGCCGACAATATCAAAATGACTAATGTCAAAGTTGACTTTAAGATAAGGGGAATTGATGATTTCAAGGAGTTCAAGCACTTTAACAGGTGTATCAATGATTGCACCGATGTGTGGTTCCATCGCAATGGTTACACCGCGGGAAGTAGCGTATTCGACCAACTCACCAACACGTTCAACGAGAAAATTTTTCTTGGTATCCCACTCATTCGGTTTACCACCCGTAGTTGTATTAACTGCGGGTAGTTCGTCCCCTTGTGCAAGTTCAACGGCTAAATCCACACCCCCTTTCAGTCGCCACATATTCTTTGCATGCGATTCCGCATGGACATCCATTAGATTAGAATGCGCTGCGATTGCAGGTAACGCTAAATTGTGCTGTTTCAGTAAGGACGCAATGCGTTTTCGTTCTGCAGTGTCCAGCGTGCTGAGTTCGGTTGTAAAACGTTGAATGATGGTCAGTTCAATTCCATCAAATCCAAGGTTCGCTATGTGCGGAATAGCGGTATCTATGGGAACAGTCGGCATGCCCCATGTGCTATATCCGAGTTTCATATGGATATCTCCTGTTTGAGAAAGCTGTTTGACATGTTCAGTACTTATAGAGAATCCAAAAACATGTTCACACTCCCTGGTTAGGTACAATTTCTAACCAATGCAGAATACTATACGCGTATTCTGCTGGATTACACAGGTTCGGTTAGGAAACCGAACCTACCGTCGTGTCCAAATAATTTGGATTTACTATAAAACAAGAGCCTGTTTAGTATAGTTGTCTATGGATTTGATATGGTCTTGGACGGCTCAAGCGTGACCAATCATCGGGTTCAGAGACGATATTGAGTTGTGCCAGATAACGTGACGCATCATCCATCCAAGTATCCAATTCAAGTCCAAAAAAACTAAATCGTCTATCTGTAATTTCATTATGCCAACACATTGTAACGCGGTGTGCCTCTCTGAATTCCGTTGCAATCCAAACAATTGTATATGCCTCCAACCCTGCGGCATAAGTAAGGACTTGCCCAAGATGTGCATGATCGGTGCGATTCAACTGGTTCTCAATAACTATACGTGAATTGTCTGTTGTGTTTCGACACACGATATCCGCGCGGAATTCGCTTACTTTTTGCTCTATTGCTTCAAGTTCTAAGTCTATGTTTAAACATTCAGCAAGCCAAGACAAATTTTCAACTAACCAAGGGGTGAAATCCTGTGCTTCGTGTTTCCAGATGTCGCGGGGTCTAACACGCTGTCTTAGAATTCGCGGCATCAGTTGGTCTCCGTAGATTCAACAAATTCTGCAAGCCAAGATTCAACATAAGATTGGTGCTGTTTATCACCTGCAGTGCGCGCTAATTTCAACGCGGTTTCAAGATCAGCTCTTGCTTCACTATCAAACCCCTGACGTAGTTTTATCCCTGCCCGATATGTATACCCTTGGGCAAATAAAGGGTTAATTCGGATAGCTTCTTCATAATCTGCAAGTGCAGCTTCACGTTGTCCCATTGAATATTTCACAAGTCCTCTATTAGTATAACTTTCTACGTAATGAGGCGCGAGTTGGATTGCTTGGTCATAATCGCGTATCGCTGCCTCATATTGTCCAAGTACTGACTTCACATAACCCCGGCAGTGATAAACTTCTGCCATATCTGGATTGATATCAATTGCTTTGTTAAATTCTGCAATGGCATACTCATCTTCTCCCTGTTTCATTTTAGCAATACCTTTATTGAAGAATGCCTCTGCACACTTTGAATTTAGACGTAGTGCCGTATTATGATCTACAAAGGCACCGGCCTGGTCTCCTAATCCAAATTTCGCCACACCACGGGTAGTGTATGCTGCTGCCTTAACAGATGTCTGAGAAGGATTTAGGTTTATAGCTTCATTGCAGTCTGCTATTGCCTCTTCATAACGTTCAAGTATGTTTTTCACCTTGCCTCTGCAAACATGAGTTTCTGCCTTTTCGGGGTTCAACCGGATAGCATTGTTGTACGCGTTGAGTGCTTCCTCTGCTTTTTCTTGTTTATAAAACAGATTACCCAAATTTTCCCAAGCGTGCCCAGCAAGGTTTTTGTCGTCACCTTCAACGATGTTCGCTATTGCTTGCCATTTTTCAACAGCTGCGCCCACCTTGTTTTCTTTCACTAACAAATTAGCATCTGCTATTGCTTTATCTATGAAAGAAAAATTTTGATCAACTTGATATGTTTGAATGGTTTCCTTGATGGTTTGCGATGGCGATTCTGCAGTTTGTTTCGTCATAGTTGACCTTCTTTATTTCTACTCAAGAGTGTTTTGACCACAGCAATTTGATTAGAGGTATATCTTGATATTCGTCAGAAAATACTACCGATCCACGTGTTGAGTAGGAAGTCAACCCGTTGGATAAGTAGCGTAACACGCCCCATCACAGTGTTGCCAAATGCAGAACCGAAACCGACCATCAGGAAACAAATACCAACTTTTGAAAGCCAACTGATAGGTCCTCTATGTTCCACAGAGAAGAAAAAGTATGTAAGTGTACAAATCACACCGATTACCATTAGGACTGCCCCGATAATGAAAACAGTAAATTCTCCAGAAGGCATTACTTCCACAGCGGTTCCTGTGGTTTGGCTATGAATAACTGAAAACGGTTCAATTGTTCCTCGTGTCTGTTCAAAGATATTTGCACGTAACACATTTGGAATTGCAATGCCAGCACCAAAACCAATCAGTATAGCGATAGGATACCGGATTAACCAAGTGTGACGTGGTGATAAACGTGCGAAGAAGAGTAATCCAAAAAAGATTGGAATCAATTTCCATAAACCAGAAAGTGAATCACCCGTTAAAGAAGCCCAAATAGGATTCCAAGCAAGAGGAATAAAGCCTTCATGAATAGACAAGACAATCCCATAACCAACAGAAATACCAACAAAAAGATGTTCTGCAAACCGATATAATGGATTGTCCTGATACAAAAAACTATAGATGCATAGGGTTAGAAATGCTGCTACCCAAATGCCAAAAACTTGCATTTATTACTCCTCCCGCTTTCTTTGTGTGAAATAGGCGATATTACCGATAATGACTAACAACACAATTAATATATGCACAAATGAATTTACGTTTATATATTGCATCCCTTTATCCTGAACCTCGACAAGGTTTTCATATTCGGCAGCCCCTAAAATACCGGACATTAAACCGTTTAACTGTCCTGTTTGCAGGTAAGGGAACATCTGTGAGACCATGACACCTGTGACCCCAGCGGCTATCTTCAAATTGTATTGAACATTTGCATAGATAATCCATGCTTCTGTCGTATTTGAAGAAGCAAGATCAACGAGAAGGTCAATTTGATCATAATTCGTAATATTCTCCATCATCGGAATTTCATCCAGTTTTTTCCCGTAATAGTCTGTATCAAAAACACTTTTTATCTCAGTCCCCATGCCAAGAATCACTTGTGTTATTCCTGGTCTGAATCCGAGGAAGACAAAATCTTCACCATTCTCTGCATTTTTTTCAGCAGCAACCTCCTCTATTAGCGTACTTGCAAGGGTTGTTCCATCATCAACAAGTGTAAGTGCCACCACACCAATGTCTTTATCAAAACACTGTTTGAGTAATGCTTTTGCCATAGGACTCAATTCCGGAAATGAGGAAGGCCCATAGTCGAATGCAAGCATAATAGTTGATCCTTTGGGTAGTGCTTCAACAAAGTCATAAAGTTTCTGCGTCGGGGCAGATGTTGAAACAGGTAAATTAACATTCACCAACATCGGGATGATGACCGCCAACGCAACCAAGATAAAAACTATTCTCCGATCCATACTCACCAATTTTGTTAGCATGTGTTAATCGCCTCCACCAAGATATGAACGTTCAATACCTAAGATGATTCGCACAGATTGCGAGATCACCCCTAAACTGACTCCAAGTATAATCCCACGTCTTGCGGATAAATTCGGATTATACAATATCCATTCGCGTGCTGCTGATGCTTGATCAACCCACGGTGTCCAAGACATGAGTTTATTCCAAACAAGATTTCCGACTGGGACATTTCCAAGCATCACAATCAAGGCTGTAACAAGCAGAAGTGTTGCTTCAGTTGTACGCGCACGGAATGCTCGGTATGCAGCAGATGCAATGAAAAAGGCAAGCAGCGAGAACATAGTGGCATCCATCGGTACTTGCACATTATTATATAACCATTCAAAGACAGTATTCTTCGGTCCAAAGGGAACACCGATTACAACCATTGTGATGAGCCCCGCAAAAACAACAAAACTATATTGCCAGTGGTCTGAACGGCGAAGAATGCGTGTTGCATGCGTTTGTATCAGTGTTACCGTTGCTAATACCAAAGCAAAAGGAGAAATAATTAATGCCCCATTAACAACTTCTTCATAAACGCGTTTTGAAATAGGGTGTGGGCTGAACTGCGTCGCTATCATTACTATCCCAAAAATGAAACAGAGCACTAAGGGAATAAGTCGTTTCATATAACCTCCTCCTAACTCACACGTTGTAAAAGCGTTGTAATCCAGTTAATTCCAATGAGTTCAAGAACTACTCCTGCGATCATAGTAACGAAGATCAGCAATTTTCCTAAATCTTGACCTCTAAGACTACCGAGTAACATCGGTTCTCTGGAAAGGTAAGTACTGGCTGCGTAAAGTTCTTCCCCGATGAGTGTATAATCGCAAGCAGCGATAAAGAAGGGGAGCTGATGCTCAGAATCAGTTCCTGCAATTTGAATTGCACCGATTGAGTTCCCCGTTTCAGCAAGGATGAGTGATTCTGCGTAAAATGTGCCTTGTAAAAAGATAGCAGCAGGTTTTTCGCGTAGCATGATGCCATCTACACCTGCGGCATAAGCGAATTGACTTTCAGTGATGAAGAAAATGTTATCTTCGTTATATATATCGGGTCTACCTTCGTCAAGATAGGATGATTTTACCATCTCTCTCAACACATTCATTACAATTGGATCTTTACAAGGGACACGGAGGGGTGTTTCGTAATCAGCAGTTCGACGTGCGACTTGTCCCAAAATGGTCATACTAGCAATTGTTGCAACATCACTGACCCCCCCTAAACCTGTTGAATATAGGATAGAACGTCCCATTTCGGTAGCCCTACCGATTGCCTCATCTACGGCTTCAAGTCCAGGTATCCGTCGAACAAAAATATCCTTACCCCCTTTTGCATAATAGACATTACCTACAATGGCAGCACAAAAGATAAGCATCGAAATAAAGAGTGGTATTTCACCCGTATGAAACCACTGTGCTTTTGCCATAACAGCTGCTGTTTGTTGTGATTCCGCAGTGGTATTTGCACCAATTGCACGCACTATATATGCATGAGATGTGTCTTTGACGATCTTAGAATCCTTATATTTATTGATTTTCTCTCTTTTATCATAAGTATCTAATGGGGTTAATTGTTCACCAATTTCCTCAAAATCTCCACCATTAGTGTTTCGTAAGATTTTGTAACCAACAACACCACTATCTTCAGGTGGAATGTCCCACGTGACGGTGATGCTTGTGCCATCGTCATTAGGTGTATCCTTAGCAGTTACATTAGATGGCACATCTGGGTCAACTGAAGGTGGAACCTCAGCTTCTTCTGGTTCAGATGGAGGTATTGGTGCAGGTTCTTGGCTAAAAGCAATGGTACCGCTTATGAACATAACCATACACACCATAATCCATAAAACTATCTTTTTCTGTTTCATATATTTCCTCTAAAATAAGAGTTAACATCTAAAAACTAATAACATTGTGAAATTGCTTGTATAATACTTTGTTCCGTTACATCTTCTCGGATAACGACTTCACCAATACATGTCGGCAATATTAGTCTAAGTCTACCACCGAAAGATTTTTTATCAAGTGACATCGTATCGTATATTTCTTCAGGTGTAATGTCTGATGGAAAAGTGAGTGGTAGATTTGCGCGACTTAGTAGCGTACGTTGCCGTTCAAAGTCCACTTCAGAGAACATTCCTAAATTGACTGCCAATTGTGCAGCACAGTTCATGCCGATAGAAACAGCCTCTCCATGTCGGTATTTCTTATAGTGTGTCAATGCCTCAAGTGCATGACCAAAGGTGTGACCATAGTTTAGCACCATCCGCAAACCGATCTCTTTTTCATCCTTTGCGACGATATCTGCTTTATTTGCACAAGCACGAGCTATCATTTCAATTAACGTTGGTGTGTGCAAATTTATGATTGACTCTAATTCCTTCTCTACCATGGTAAACAAAACTTTATCACGGATAACCCCCATCTTTATGACTTCTATCAGACCTGCCTGAATGTCCCGTCTTGGTAAAGTTTTTAGGGCATCCACGTCTATCAAAACCAATTTTGGTTGATGGAATGCACCGATAAGGTTTTTGCCTTTCGGATGGTTGATCGCAGTTTTCCCACCTACACTTGCGTCAACCTGTGCTTGCAGGGTTGTTGGAATTTGTACGTAGGAGATTCCTCTCATATATACCGATGCTGCAAAACCACCTAAATCCCCAACGACACCCCCACCGAGTGCAATTAATGTTGAGCTTCTATCAAATTTATGCCCAATTAGACAATCCAGAATTCCACTGAGCTGTTCTAACGATTTGCTCTCTTCCCCGACAGGTACTTCAATGAGATCAACATCAAACCCAACATTTTTTAGACTCTCTGTTGCATAAGAACCATATTGATCTTTTACGAATGCATCAGTAACGATCAACGCTTTTCTTGATTTAACATGTGATTTTAGAATGCCACCGATTTTCTTAAGAATTCCTACTCCGACGAGGAGTGGATAGCTGTTCTCTTTGAGTTCGACGTGCAGAGTTTTTACCATAACGTTTCGTATTATATTTCGGTTTTGAGGAATATCTTGTCCTGAGATAGATTCTTCTTATATCAGCGATGACTTCATCAAAGGTTCTTTCAGTTGTTTCAATTGTATGGTCTGCCTTTGCATAATATGGCGCGCGCTCCGCTAACATTGTGCGGATTGTATCCATTGCATCAGGGGTTTGGAGCAGGGGACGGTGTGTTTGATGGCCAACACGTTTGTAGATTTCTTCAGGTGACGCAGTTAGACAGAAGACAATGCTATTCTCTTTTAACTTTGATACGTTTGATTCTTTCAGGACAACGCCGCCGCCAGTAGAAATGACAAAATTATATAGTTTTGAAACTTTGTCAACTGCTTCGCTTTCAAGTTTTCGGAAACCTGCCTCTCCATCTTCTGCGAAAATATCACTGATTCGGCGTTGGCTGTCACGCTCAATAACATTATCAGTATCAATATAACGCATCCGAAGTTGGGCTGAAAGTCTTTTACCGATAGAGGTTTTTCCAGTACCCATAAAACCTATAAGCACGATATTAGGATTTCTTTTGGGTGTTTGTTTAAATTGTTTGCGCATGAGTCCGAGTTTCTGATGTTCTGGGACACCAGAATATTTGAATATAGATTTCCATTATAACATTTTTGAGAAATAATGTAAAGTAAAGATTTTACAAACCCCGTAAAAAGATTATAGTTGCATTTCAACTTATATTGTGATATACTATTAAGTAACCGATTTGAAAGTGTCAGAAGCACTGTCCAACAAGGAGGAACTGGCGGACATAACGCTGTTTTGCGTTTTGAACAGAACCAGGTATCTTAATGATCAACGAACTAACCCATACAGACGATTCCACCATAATTGTGGAAGATGAAAAACAACAAGTTGAGGATTCGACTGAAGTCGCAAACGAAGAAGACACTGAACAAGTAACATCAGCACCCGAGGCCCAAGATTCCACAGAGGAAACAGAAGGTGAAAGTAATGAAGCTGAATCATCTCCCGATGATACTAATGCAGCGCAGAAGGAACAAGTTTCTAATGAGGATGCAGAAGCAGATGTAGCAGAGGAGGCTGCCCAATCTGCTGAGGCTGAAGAGAACTCTCAACCTATTGAGGTTCAATCCAATACATCAGAGGCTGCACCTGAAGAAACAGTTGAAGTTGCCACAGCCGAGAGTGATACAACAGCAACTGAATCTGAAGAAGACGCTCCATCGTCCGAACCTGAAACCGACACACCCGAAGTCACTTCTGAGGAAGACATCCTATCGTCCGAACCTGAAACCGACACACCCGAAGTCACTTCTGAAGAAACACAGCAGACTGTTGAAACAGAAGGTGAAACATCTGAGGAACAAACTGCTCCGATGAGCCAAGAATCGCTTGAGGAAGCTTACGACAATTCACTCAAAGCCTTCACTGATGGAGAGATTGTCAAAGGAACAGTCGTAGAAGTAAGCCGTGATGAAGTCATGATTGATATCGGCTTCAAATCTGAAGGTTATATTCACGCATCTGAGTTTGAAAAAGATGAAAATGATTTACCTACTGTAAAAGTTGGTGATGAAATTGACGTATACATCGTACGTAGGGAAGACTCAGAGGGACAAATTAACCTATCTAAGAAAATAGCGGATCAGACATTAGTCTGGAACGAGATTACCCAAGCGTATGATAGCGGTTCACCTGTTGAAGGTCAGGTAACAGAACGTATCAAAGGTGGACTTCGTGTCTCTATAGGCACTTTGCCCGGTTTCTTACCCGCATCACAAGTAGAATTACGTCCTATCCAGAATCTTGACCAATACATTGGTGAAACGTTTCAGATGAAGATCATCAGTATGAACAAACGAAGACACAACATCGTTTTGTCTCGCCGCGCATGGTTGGAAGCTGAAATGGCTGAGAAAAAAGAGGAAGTCCTTAGAAACCTTGAAGTCGGTCAACTCATAACCGGGACTGTCAAGAATATTACCGCTTTCGGAGCATTCGTTGACCTCGGCGGTGTTGATGGACTATTGCATAAGACCGATATGGCGTGGAAACGTATCCATCACCCCTCCGAAATTGTAGAAATTGGTGAAGAAATAGAAGTTCAAGTCATTGCTATCGGTAAAGAAACCGAGAAAATCTCCTTGGGTTTGAAGCAAAAGACAGATGACCCTTGGGAAAATGTTGAAGAAAAATGTCCGATCGGGTCAAAAGTTAGTGGGACTGTCGTAAACATCGTCAATTACGGTGTCTTTGTTCAACTTGAAGAAGCTGTTGAAGGATTGATTCACGTATCTGAAATGGCCTGGACCCGTCGCAACGTTGCACCTTCACGCATCGTAAGCAAAGGTGATGAAATAGAAGCAATTGTCCTTGAAATCTCAAAAGAGGACAAACGGATTTCGTTAGGAATCAAACAATTACAACCAAACCCATGGGAACTATTAGAACAGAAATATCCAGTGGGAACCAAGATTTCCGGACGCATTCGCAACCTTACAAACTTTGGTGCATTTGTAGAAATTGAAGAAGGTATAGACGGACTCATCCACACTTCAGACCTATCTTGGACAGACAGAGGCAGTAACCCTCAAGAGTTGTTGAAAGAAGGCGATGAAGTTGAGGTTGTTGTCTTACAAATTGATGCGTCTGAACGGCGTGTTTCATTAGGACTGAAGCAAACCCAACCGGATCCATGGGACACAGTACCAGAAAAATACAAGGTCGGTTCTGTCGTACGTGGACAGATCGTCAATTTGACCAGTTTTGGTGCATTCACAAAACTTGAAGAAGGTATTGATGGACTCATCCATATCTCCGAAATAGCAGACAGACGTATTGAAAGACCAGAAGAGGTCGTTTCTGTAGGCGATGAATTGGATGTCAAAGTCATAAATCTTGATCCAAAAGGTAGACGTATCGGTTTGAGTTTGAAAGCTGCTATCGCAGACCAGGAACGCGCAACAGCTCCGCCTGAGGAACAACAAGATAGACGACAACGTGAACGTCCTGTCCGAAAACGCGAACAGAGACCACCCAGACCTGTTGAAGAAGAGGAAACCATTATGGGAGCTCTGCTCAAACAGGAAATGGGAAAAAACAATGTTGAAAATCTAATTAATGCTCAGAAAACTGAAAGTCAAGAAACTACTGAGGACACTCAAGAAACAAAAGTTTCTGAAGATGCCACCGAAACCACTGAGGTCGTAGACGATACTGAAAACATTGAAGTTTCACAAGAAACTGAAGTTACTGAGGTCGTTGAAAGTACCGATGAACTTGAGACATCTGATATTGAGGTTGCTGAAAGCACCGATGAACCCGAGACATCTGAAGAAGAAACTGAAAGTTCAGAAGATACGGAAACTAATGATAATCCTGAAGTGTCTGAAGAAGAAACTCAAAGTTGATTATGCATTAGCCCCTATCTCATGAAATCCAAATAATTGTTCTTTCTTCGGTAGGAGCGACCAGCAAATCAACGGTATGAATCCTGTAGAATACCACACGGGGAATGCTCTATAGCATTCATACCCGGGGAATGCCATTGGGCGAATGCGCGCATGGCATTCGCCATGATTCATACCGTTGATTTCTTGATTTGGCGTATTCTACAGGATTCGCCCAATGGCGTTCCCCGGGTCGCGACCGGGAGGTCGCTCCTACCTGCGAAAGTGTGTAATTAATTCCATAATCTACCATAAATAAACCTAATACATGGAGAAGATAATGTTCACAGGAGTACCGAATTGAGTCGTAATTTTTTGTTTACGTCCGAATCTGTCACAGAAGGACATCCGGACAAAATCGCTGACCAGATTTCAGATGCAGTCCTTGATGCTATTCTAACAGAAGACTCTTTAGGGAGAGTAGCATGTGAAACGCTTGTAACAACCGGACTTGCTATTATCGCTGGTGAAATCACATCAACAACCAATCCAAACTTACAAGAAGTCGCACGCGAAGTCATCGCTGACATTGGATATACTGATGCCACCTACGGTTTTGATGCTGAACACAGTGCTGTATTAGTAACTATTGATAAACAATCCCCTGACATCGCAATGGGAGTCAACCCTGGCGGTGCAGGTGACCAAGGTATTATGTTCGGATACGCATGCTCCGATACACCCGAACTAATGCCTTTACCTATCACATTAGCACACCAATTGACACACCGTTTAGCACAAGTACGTAAAGAGGACATCCTCAATTTTATCCGTCCTGATGGAAAATCCCAAGTAACCGTTGAATATATTGACAATAAACCCGCACGTGTAACGACTATTGTTGTCTCATCACAGCATCACCCCGATGTATTAGATTCCGACCTGAAAGAAGGGATCATTGAAGAGGTTATCAAAAAAGTAATCCCTGAAGACCTACTGAGTCCAGATGTCGTATATCACATTAATCCAACAGGTCGTTTTGTGACTGGTGGTCCCCACGGTGATGCAGGATTAACTGGGAGAAAAATCATCGTTGATACCTACGGTGGAATGGGGAGACACGGTGGAGGGGCATTATCAGGTAAAGACCCAACAAAAGTTGATAGAAGTGCCGCTTACGCCGCACGACATGCTGCCAAAAACCTTGTTGCAGCAGGATTAGCAGAGCGATGTGAAATACAAATCGCTTATGCAATAGGATGTAAAGCCCCTGTCTCAGTAATGGTAGATACTTTTGGAACGGGAGATGATGAAGTAGCAGCAAAATTAGTCAACCAGCATTTCGACCTAACACCAGAAGGAATTATAGATAGATTAAAACTACGCGAACCAATTTACAGAAACACTGCCGCTTACGGGCACTTCGGACGTACAGAACCAGGGTTCACGTGGGAAAAAACTGATTATGTTGAAAAATTGAAGGAATAAGGATGACGATAGACTACGATATCAAAACAACAGACCTCGCAGATGGCGGAAAACAACGAATTGACTGGGCAAACCGATTTATGCCTGTTCTGACATCTATCCGGGAACGATTCAAAAAAGAACAACCCCTGCAAGGTCTAAAAGTTGCCGCATGTTTACATGTTACAACTGAAACGGCAAATCTCATGCAGACTTTGAAAGCAGGTGGAGCGGAATTGGCTTTGTGTGCTTCAAACCCGCTTAGCACACAAGATGATGTTGCAGCGTCTCTTGTCAAAAATGACGAAATCTCAGTATTCGCTATCAATGGAGAAGACACAAAAACTTATTATCAACACATTAGTTCTACACTTGACACGCAACCAAATATCACGATGGATGATGGAGCTGATTTGGTGTCACAACTACACTCCGAAGAAACAAATCCTGCCTTTGTTGAACAAGTAATCGCAGGAACAGAAGAGACAACGACTGGCGTTATCAGACTAAAAAGCATGGCTGCTGAAGGTGTGTTGAAATATCCAATTATTGCTGTCAACGACGCAGATACAAAACATTTCTTTGATAATAGATACGGTACCGGGCAAAGCACTTTAGACGGTATCATCCGCGCGACAAACTTACTAATCGCAGGAACAACTGTGGTCGTTGCAGGCTACGGTTGGTGTGGTAGAGGGGTCGCAAACCGAGCACGCGGTTTAGGTGCAAACGTCATTGTCACTGAAATAACCGCACTGAAAGCATTAGAAGCAGTTATGGACGGCTTCAGAGTGATGCCAATGCAGAATGCTGTTCAGGAAGCGGACCTCGTCATTACACTAACAGGTGATATTCATGTACTCCGAAAAGAACATTTTGAAGCGATGAAGGATGGAGCAATAATCGCTAATTCAGGACATTTTAATGTTGAGATTGACATTCCTGCCCTTGATGAACTTGCCGTTGAAAAATCCAACGCACGCGAATTTGTTGAAGCCTATACCCTTGCTGATGGGAGAACACTCTTTCTCATCGGGGAAGGACGCTTAGTCAACTTGGCGACTGCTGAGGGACATCCAGCAAGCGTTATGGATATGAGTTTTGCTAATCAGGCATTATCCCTTGAATATATCGCAAAAAATCAACAGAAACTTGAAAATCGAGTATATGACGTTCCCGAATCTATTGACGAGGAAGTGGCAAGACTAAAGTTAGCTGCCTTCGGCATTGAGATTGACGCGCTCACCCCAGAACAGGAAAAATACCTAAACTCATGGGAGATGGGTACATAAATATTGTTTCCGTACTCACCGAAAACAGATGAAAAAAGCTGATATATGGGAAGGTATTTTATTACTTATCGCTGCGTTAATTTTACTGCCTCTATGGTTAGCGCGTTCTGGCAAAGTGCAATTCCCCCCATCAATTAACACTTTGCTGGACTATGCAGTATATCCGATTGTAATTCTACTCGGTGTGATTTTTGTACGCCGCTTACGTCGTATCCTTGCTGCTTTTCGTGAGGACAAGGACCGCCCTGGTATGTTTTCATAGGTTCAATGGAGAAAAGAATGGGAGTGTTAGTCGTTGGCACGGTTACGTTGGATACCATAGAAACACCAAATAAACGGGTTGAAGATGTGTTAGGTGGTTCTGGTACTTATGCCGCCGTTGCTGCAAGTTTCTTTGTAAATCCTGTTAGACTCATTGGAGTTGTAGGTGCAGATTTCCCGCAAGCATACACTGATTTTCTCCAAACCCGCGGCGTTGACCTTGAAGGAATAACCCGCGTTGAAAACGGAAAAACATTCCGATGGGGTGGTAAATACGCTGATGATTTCAACGTACGGGATACCCTCTTTACAGAATTGAATGTTATAGAAGATTTCCATCCCGTATTACCCGCTGCTTACAAGGACATACCTTACCTATTTTTGGCAAATGACCCTCCAGAACTACAACTGAGTATTATTGAGCAAGTAAAAAAAACAAAACTCGTTGTCTCAGATACGATGGATTTTTGGATAAATGAAGAACGAGATGCATTACAGAAGACTATAGAACGCGTTGACATCCTTATCTTGAACGACAGCGAAGCAAAGTTGTTAACAGGTGAAACTAATCTAATGAAAGCAGCACGGACAATCTTACGTTATGGTCCGAAACGTGTTATCATCAAGAAAGGCGAACACGGGGCAATTAGCATCACAGAATCATCATACTTCAGTGCACCCGCATATCCGATGACGCAAGTTACTGACCCCACGGGTGCTGGTGATAGTTTCGCTGGTGGTCTTATGGGGTATCTGGCATCTGTCGGTGATTTATCGGAAGGTTCAATCCGCAAAGCGATGATGTATGGTACTGTTGTTGCTTCATTTAACATTGAGGACTTCAGCATCAATCGGCAAAAGTCTGTGCAGTTCCAAGATATCAAAGCGCGCTACAACGAACTTCAGGACACAGTACGGTTTTGAGGTTGTTGCAGTTACTTCTCAGTCTCCTTAACATTGACATCACTGTCAACAAACAAAGCACGTCGTATTTGTCGTAATGCCTGACGAATACGATCCTCGTTTTCTACGAGAGCAATACGTATATATCCCTCACCGTTATGGCCGAATCCTGCACCAGGAGACACACAAACCTCTGCTTCATTAAGGAGTTTCATTGAGAAATCCATTGAATTCAGGTGTTTCCACTGCTCAGGAATTGGTGCCCAAACGAACATTGACGCTTGTGGTTTTGACACTGTCCATCCCATTCGGTTTAACCCTTCAACTAAGACATCTCGGCGACTACGATATACATCGGCGTTCTCCATCACCACATCTTCGGGTGTGCGTAATGCCATGATTGCAGCGATTTGAATAGGAGCAAAAATACCATAATCATAATATCCTTTTATGCGTGCCAGTGCTTCAATGATGTCACGATTGCCAGCAGCAAACCCACATCGCCATCCTGCCATGTTGTAAGATTTGGAAAGCGATATAAACTCAACTCCAACATCTTTCGCACCTTTCGCTTGCAGGAAACTTGGTGCTTTGTAACCATCAAATACAATATCAGCATAAGCTAAATCGTGAATAACTACCATATCTTGTTGTTTTGCAAACTGGACGACCTCTTCAAAGAAATCCAATTCCACGACTGCACCAGTCGGATTATGCGGGAAACTCAATATCAACACCTTCGGTCTGGGCCATATATCGCGAGTAATCTCAGCAACTGAGGGAACAAAATCATTCTCCTCAATCAGTGGAATGCTGACAACGCTTCCACCCGCAAGAACAACACTATACATGTGTATCGGAAATGTAGGATTCGGCACCATCGCCAAGTCACCCTCATCAATCAATGCTAAAGCAAGATGGCCAAGTCCCTCTTTTGTTCCAATGACAGCAATTGCTTCCTCATTCGGGTCAATATCTACACCGAAACGTCTTTCATAGTGCCATCCCACTTCCCTACGCAGGTTGTAGATACCGCGTGATGCAGAATATCGGTGATTTCTGAGTTCTTGTGCAGCTTCTGTCAACTTATCTATTATCGGTTGAGGGGTAGGTTGATTCGGATTACCCATCCCTAAATCAATAATATCTATACCCTGTTGACGGCGTTCATGCGTTATCTGTTTCAGTTTACCAAACATGTATGGAGGTAACCGATTCAATCGTTTTGAAAATATTGACATTTTTTGTAATCCTGAATATATAGTTAAATCTCATTTTCCCAATACTCACGCAAATGTCTACCCCAATTTGATATAACATTTTGCGGACCTTTGTGTGTAATTGGTTGTCTGTTTAATTGACTTTCTTGCGACAGTAGTTTATCCCGACATGAGTTAATAACTTCCTGATATTCTGGTTGTTCAGCAAGATTTCGTTTTTCCCAAGGATCGTCCTGTTTGCTGAATAACTGAACAAGTCCAAGCCGGTCAGAGTTCGGACCGGGTGGGATAAAATCCTCTACTTCTTTTGGTTTATATTCCGTAACATATTTATACTCATCAGTAACTACTGCACGACCCCAATAATTACTTTCAACATAAGCGTATTCTCTCCAAGCAGTTTCTTTACCTTCCACAATAGGTTTGATACTCATTCCTTGGCAAGAAGCAGGAATTTCAATATCAGCATAGTCACACACAGTTGGAAATAAATCAACTCCCGATACAAAATGTGTTTCGTTCATGTGGTCTTTGCCAACATCAACTTCATCACCTAAACACGATACAATAAAAGGAACACGAACACTCTCCTCATATAGGTCAAATTTCTGAAACAACTGATGACTTCCACATGACTCACCGTGATCAGCACTAAAGACGATCAATGTCCTATCACAGAAAGATGTTTGCTTTAGAAGCGATAGAACTTTCCCAATCTCTGCATCAACTTTCTCAATGAATCTGTAGTAACTCCATTTTAAGTATCTCCAATGAAGTTCATCCCAGTTGCGAACAGCCTTTTTTATTTTTTCATGTATCAGTTGATTGTCAATTCTTTTACAGACACGATGTAATACAGTCTCTCGTTCATCGTAGTGAAAGTTTTCAGGTAGCGGTGGTAGGTCGTCCTCTGTAAGTATGCCCTGTTCAATGGGGTTAGGAATTCTTTTTTCCTCATGGTTATGCAGATATTCGCACACATCGTGAGGATCAATGTATCCAATTTGCAGATAGAACGGTTCTTTACCATCGTAATTTGTTAGAAAATCTGCTACGGCGTGTGTAGATGCTGAATCGAAAAACGCTGCACCCCCTGCACCAATATTGTGTCTCCCATAGTATAACGTGTCAAAACTTTCCCGCACATCCCGTCCAGGTACATGCCATTTTCCACAATGGAACACTCTATAACCTGAAGCACGTAGGACCTGCCCAATGTCTGGGATATTTGCATGTAGATGTCCCCCATTGAAAAGCACTCCCGTTTCCGATGTATATAATCCTGTTGCCCAACTGGAACGGGCAGCCGCACACACCGGATCACTACAGTAGGATTTGCTAAAGGATGTACCATTGCGATGAAGTAAGTCAATATTTGGCGTTTGGAGATACCGATTACCGTAAGCAGATATCGCATCCCAAGAGTGCTGATCAGTGTTAATAAAAAGGATATTTGGTCGGTCACTCATGGACAATCTCCCACTGTCTCTCTCAAGACCAACGTCTCAAAGACACTTGAAACAATCGCAACATTATTATTTGCATCAACCCACCAATAAGAAGGTAAAGCACCTATACCGTGAAGGTAATACCCATCAAGCGGAATTGGAGATTCAATAGTTTCAAGGTATCCAACTGTGTTCTTTGGTCTGTATTGCTCAAGGTCATCAAGAAGTTGTATGTTTAAACTTTCTGCTGACTTTTTAATTTCCTCAGAAATTTTAGGTATCACATCAAAAAGTGCCCAACGACATGTTATTGGTAAGGTGTCATCCAAAGTTGCAACAGTAATTTCAATATCGTTATATCGAAGACGAATTTCAGTGTCTTTATAAAAATATCCTTCACATCTTAGCCTTGAATATTGATCAACACAACTATTGTTAACTTCAACGTTCCAACTTTCGTGAAGCGAACGGTAGTCATCATCACGACAGCAGAAATGTAATCTTATATCCTCCCCATTTGTGGAATTTTGATAATGGACATTGTATTTCCAAGTATCTCCGTTATGCTTCTGTCGTTCAACGACAACTTTTCCAATATATGAAGTGCCTTCTGGATTATTTTGTCGGACATAACCGCGCCAGAAGTTCGGTAAAATCTGATAAGTTTGTCTGCAATAGTGCTTACCTACATCTTTATTCAAATCAGCGTTAGAAGAATTGTCTATATACTCATGAAGTAATTGGATTAATTCCTGAGCAAAGTCAGGTTTTTGAGAACCATGATTGTAGTCGAACGACCAATGTAATGAATTACTTTCATTCATGATTTCAAGGATGCTGATAAATAGTCTATATTTGTAGAGCAAACTTTTAGTTTGCGTCCTCACAGGCACAAACTATATGAAGATTAACTAAATAATTCGGTAATATCTTAGCGATGATCGGTGCGGTTAGGAAACCGCAAATCAACGGTATGAATGCCATTTAGGCATTCCCCGCCTACCGAGTTTGGGGAAAATTAGAATTACCGAAAGAATAAGTTAATCTTCATGAAGATTGTGCTACTATGTAGCAACTTAGATTATTATAACGGAAATTATTCGCTTTCTTTAACAAAATTCACACCTTCTGGGATATTACCCGATGCAGCTTTATGAGCATATCGCGTTGTTTCAGGTAAACGATAACTCTCGCAGCATGCAAGTGTCAGTTTTCTTGCAGTATCAAGTGATATATTATGTCCAATTGATACGAAAACGACACTAACGTTCGTACGGGTTCTTAGAACAGTTCCAATTATTTCGTCTTCGTCAAAAAGGGGAGAATAAGCACCTTTTTCCTTGTCCGGTTCGGTGTATTGCCCACACAATCGAGATTTAGCACACCCAATCGTCGGTTTATTCAAAACCAACCCTAAATGGGATGCCAGACCAAATCGTCTTGGATGTGCAATACCTTGACCGTCTACTATAACAAGGTCAGGTTCTGTCTGTAGGCGTGCGAATGCCACCAAAAGTGGTGGTATTTCGCGAAAAGATAGGTAGCCTGGTACATACGGAAATCTTACATGACTCTCAGCAACGACACCACCTACTATTTGTAAATCTGGAAAGGTTAGGACTACCACAGAGGCAAGTGCAATGTTGTCTCTAATGCCAATATCCACACCCGCAACTGTTTTGATTTCTTCAAACCGATCTACCCGGCCAACCTGTTTGCGTAACTTATTTTGGATTTGCTTTGCTTTGTTAGTCGAAACATCCCATGAATGGAGTTGTTGAAATTGCATATCACTTTGAGTTCGCAAACAATAAAACTGCTACATCCTACTTCCCTTTTTTCATTATGTACAAAATAATAATAGAAAAAGTGTCAGTTGTCAAATTTATTATTCTTTTGTTTCTAAAGATTCTGGTTTGGCTATATGCTGTACTCCCGCAAAAAATGCGTTGAGAATTAAGTATCCTGCACCAACTCCCATTAAGGAGCCTAAACCGCCCAGAACGATTACGTTAAACATATATTCTGCCTCCAGCAAACCTATTTTTGATGTAAACATCAAACTATGATGTCCTTTAGACTTGCATTTATCCAGCGGTAGAGTATTTCTAATTATATATTAGGGAAACCAGCCACCAAATATATTCTCTTACAACAAGTTTGTTGGTTAATTAATTATTGTGAAGTCAAATTGTTGCAAAAGTGTTGTAATTCTAAACGTCAATTACTTTTTCTGGTTTCAAAACAATTTTACTTTTTTATTTATTTATTTATTTATTTATTTAACGACTTGTGCCAGTTAAT
>JAAXHO010000069.1 GCA_012270795.1 Candidatus Poribacteria bacterium | reverse complement strand
GAATAGTAATTAGCACAAGTCGTTAACATAGTTTATCTTAACAAATATTCATGATATAATAGAAAAAAACATTCTTGTTTACACTTAATATAAACACCTTCAATTCAGTACCCCTGAATGTTGATACCACAATACCGCATACGGATCGTTTGTAAACTCTTATTAAGAAGAATCTCATGAACCTATTCAAATCTCTAAAACATCAAGTTGAAAAAAAGTTCTACAAGGTCTATCAAAAACAACTGGAAGCAGAAGCAGATACTTGGAAGATTCCGCGTCATATAGGTGTAATCCTTGATGGAAACAGGCGATATGCAAAGGCAAGCGGTTTAGACAATGTCATAAAAGGCCACTATGAAGGTGCGGATAAACTTGAAGAAGTCCTCCATTGGTGTGATGAGCTTGGCGTTGAAATCTTCTCTATTTGGATTTTTTCTCTGGACAACTTCAAACGAGCTGACGATGAAGTAGAAGGAATTTTAGGACTAATTGAGAGAAAGATGCGTGAATTAGTGACGACTGAAGGATTACATACGAATCAAATTAAAGTCAGAGCTATGGGGCAAATAGAACAACTACCAAAAAGCCTTCAAGAAGCTATTCGACAAGCAGAAGAAGCGACCAAAAACTATGACAAATTTATCCTGAACGTTGCTGTTGCCTATGGTGGGCGCGAAGAAATAATTGAAGCGTTCAGAGGACATTTAAATGCAGAAATTCTGAAGGGGAAAAATGCTGAACAAATTGTTGACGAACTGAGTGTTGACAAAATTGCACCATACTTATACACATCAAACCTGCCTGACCCAGAACTAATAATCCGCACCAGTGGAGAAGTTCGTCTGTCCGGATTCTTGCTATGGCAGAGTGTCTATTCAGAATTCTATTTTTGCGATACATACTGGCCATCATTTAGAAAGATTGACTTTCTACGTGCAATACGCGACTATAGCCACAGAAAACGAAGATTCGGCAAATAACCGAGGATGGAAACTATGACAAATATTATAATATTTAAAGATCAGTTGAAAATATGTATTATACTGTTATCAATACTTCTATTTTTAGGAACAAACCACATACATGCACAGTCCCGCACGCACATTGCGGAAAAGACCAAAGCCTCCACAGTACTTATAGAAATTGAAGGTGCAAAAGGGCAACCTTCACAAGGCAGCGGTTTTTTTATCGGAAACGGACTCGTGGCGACTAATTATCATGTTATCAACGGCGCAAAAGTTGGGACTGTAAAAATAGTCAGATCTAATTCCAACACGCAACAGAAAAGATATCCAATTGAAGGTGTTGTTGCAACTGATAAAGAAAAAGACCTCGCAATTGTAAGAGTCATAGGAGGAGTTTATGCCCTCCCGCTTCCTTTGGGAAACAGTGATCATGTAAAAGATGGACAGATTGTCTATGCTGTCGGTAATCCCCGTGGATTTGAAGGCACATTCTCTTCTGGTGAAATTAGTAATATCCTTCCAAACGGCACACCGAGAATCAAGGGTAAGGTACTTCAATTTACTGCAGCCATTTCACGGGGTAGTAGTGGCGGCGCAGTTGTAAATCAATGGGGACAAGTCATCGGCATAGTTTCTGAAACACGTGACGACGGACAAAACCTAAACTTCGCTATTCCTGTAAACGCATTGAAGTCACTGATGGAAGAAATTGGTCCTGTTAGACCTTTTCCATCCGAATCTACTTCACACAGCAGTAAAAACCAACTTCCATACCTACTTCTTCTCATCGTAATGAGTGCGGCTGTCTTTGGTGTAATATGGTTTATACCAACAGTAAAATTAGAGAAGTGGTCAACTGCAGCATGGGTGGCGTTAGCAATCGGTAATATCAAAACTTGGCTTACAGCGATTGCAAGGTCTGAATCATTTCCTGCAGGCTTAAAAGCAGTTTTGGATATTCAAGCCCCTAATAGAATTGGTCATGCCTTGGAATGTGATGAATGCATTTTTGGACTTGTTGCTTATGGGGTTAAATTTCCTACTTATGTTCTCTTTATTGCTTTTCTTCTCGGAATTACGAATTTAACGGTTAAAACATTTGAACTAAACGGATTCTTCAGTACATTCTTTGTTGCACTATTAATTGTTATAACTGAGATGGTTCTACAGATGCTCTTGATAGGAGTAGTATAACTGAAATTACGGAGAAAAATATGCGTTTTGGAATATGTACCAGTTTAGATAATATCAACTTACTTTTAGAAGCTGGATACGATTATATTGAATTAGGCGTACGCGCCGCGCTAATGCCAGAGGCTGCGGAAACTGAGTTTCAGAAAATTAAAGAGCGCGTAGCAAATGCCTCTATAAAACCTGAAGCTTTTGCGGGTTTTATTCCAAGAGACTTACGTGTAGTCGGTGAAACAGTAGATTTTCCGCGCCTGTCTCGTTGTGTAGAAACTGCATGTCGAAGAGCCAGTGAAATCGGGGGCGAAATTATTGTATACGGTAGCAGCGGTTCCCGGAACATTGATGAAGGTTATTCCGAAGAATTGGCATTAACACAAATCGCAGATTTTTTGGATATGGCAGCAGACCACGCCGAAGCACACGGTATTACAATCGTTGTTGAACCGATATGCAAAAGGGAGGGAAACATCATACGTACCGTCGCGGATGGGCTCGCAATGGCAAAACGAGTCAACCGAAAAGGAATAAAAGCATTGGCAGACCTATATCACGTCTGGCAAGAAGATGAACCGATGCAAAACATCGTTGACGCCGCAGGGTGGTTAAAACATGTCCATATTGCTGAACCTGTAAAACGCGCCTATCCCGGTAACGATGACTTCGATTTCACTGATTTCTTTTCTGCACTTCAGAAAGCGGGTTATGATGGACGCGTCTCTTGTGAATGCAAATTTGACAACTTTGAAAAAGATATAAAAACAGCATTGAAAACGTTGAAAAACTATGTTTAGCACAACACATTGTTGAACAGAAAACTATAGACAAAAATTGGGAGGTGGCGTTTATTCTTACTCGTGAACAAGGTAGAGTTATCCGAGCACGAACCGGATTCTATGACGTGCAACACGGTAAACTCGTCTTGCGATGCACATTACGTGGCACTTTAAAACGAAAACAACGCTCAGAAACTGGTCGTAGACTGTATGCTGACCCTGTCGCTGTTGGTGACCATGTGATTTTTTCTCACCTTGATTCAGAAGAAGGGGTAATAGAGGAGATTCTATCACGTCAAACAAAGTTTTCACGCCAATACGCAGGAAAACATGAAAATATTGAGCAAATTATAGTGGCAAACGCACATCAAGTTATTACCGTTGTTTCAACACAAATGCCACCATTAAACTACCGAACTCTGGATCGTTTTCTCATTTTAGCTGAAGCAGGAGATATGGCAGCTATTGTCTGCATCAACAAAATAGACTTAGTAGATTCTAACCAATATGAACAACTTGCTAATACCTTCAAAGTCTATGAAGAACTCGGTTATCAAGTGTTATTTACGAGCATCAATGTTCCTCAGAGTTTGGAGTCTCTTAAGAACACTCTCCAAGATAAATTCAGTGTAATTGTAGGGGCATCTGGTGTTGGCAAATCAAGTTTACTGAATGCAATTCAACCGAACCTAAAGTTAAGAACTGCAGAAGTTGGTCCTAAAACGCAGAAAGGCAGACACACAACAACCCTTGTGGAATTGTTCAAGCTGGAAATTGGTGGTGAAGTCGCAGATACACCGGGTATACGGGAAGTTGGACTGTGGGGAGTGGATACTGAAGCATTGGAATTCTATTTTCCAGAGATGGAACCATTTATCGGCACATGCAAATACAACGACTGTGCACATGTCAAAGAAACTGACTGTGCTATACAGACTGCTGTTGAATCTGGAGATATACATCCAGAACGATACCGGAGTTATGTTGTTCTGAAAACCGGAGAAACTACAGAAACCCCAACTTCACAAGTCTAATGCCATTTACTGTGGTGTTTTTGTAGAAGCGACCCGGGGAATGCCATAAGGTATTCATACCGTTGATTTCTTGATTTCCCGGTCGTGCCCGGGAGGTCGCTCCTACAGAAGATAATTTGAATTTACGTTATTTCCTTATTAACATCTTCCGCGTGGCAGAAAAATCGCCTGCGGTGAGTGTGTAGAAATAGAGTCCGCTTGCCACAGGTTCGCCCTGTGCATTTTTACCATCCCAATGCGCTGCGCGACTTTTGGCTTGGTACATGCCGGCTGGCTGCTGTCCCAAATCCAGTTTCCGAACTAATTTACCATTAGCAGCATAAATCCTCAGCGTTACATCCGCAGACTTCGACAACTGATACGGGATCCACGTCTCTGGGTTAAATGGGTTTGGGTAGTTCGCGAGCAGTGAATTTTTGTCGGGTAAGGTAGCCTGGACGGTGGGGGCTGCTTGTGTTTCTTCAATGACTTCAAAGCGCGTGATTTCAGTAAAATCATGGTAAATGACATTCCTTGCTTTGTCAGTAACCGATATGCCGATAACCCCCCAAACACCGGGAAAACTGCCTTCCGGCAAGTAGATAGAACTGGTATATTTTCTATAAACAGTTGGGTCCCCTTGAAAATAGATTTCCCCTGTCTCGCTATAAGTGTATGGTCCCGAAATACCATAGCTTTGTTCACCCCCCAATGGGTCCCTGATAGCGATATGTCCGCTTTCAAACCCGCTTATATCGTCTTTCACATAATACTCTACTGTAACAAAAGTCGCACCATTTGGATTTTCAGGATTTACGGGTTCGGCATCCACAGTGATTCTATTTACATCGAGTGTAGGCGGTGTCGTATCTGGGTTCTTCGTTTCTATTGTCACTTTTTGAATCTGATCATCAACCGTAGGTAAGTGCACATGGACAGAATTTATAGCATCTTTAAAAAAGAGTTGTCTTAATTGACGTATCCCATCGGGCATATAATGTGGAATGTAAAAAGTAGATTTTAATGTCCAAATATCTCCTTCTCTGCTGACTGTATCAGCATCCACCGAGCTTATAATTGAACCCCTATATGACTGGTTGTATGGTGGTAGATGATAGACAATAGAACTGTATTCTTCCGGGCGTATAGAAGCATATCCGAAAAGTGTCTTATCCTCTTTTACTTGCCATGTTGCGGTTACGGCGTAGAAATGCTCGTTTTTTTCGGTGTATGCGTCTGATACTGACAACTTTGCGGAATTCGGCACATATTCGGGTGGGTATGAGTCTTCGTATATGTTATTGATGTAGATTTTTAATCCGAAACCACCCGAATTATATCTTGTGAGTCTATTTGCATCATAAGTAAACACCTGTGTTATTGTGTAGGATCCTTTAGCATAAGACGAAGGCACAGTCGTATGTCCACGCAATATATTGCTCTGTGAAGAATATCTACCCTCTGCATATTTAGGGCGTAATCGAACACTGAAGCGACGATGACCCTTTTCATTCCCCTCTAAATCCCTCTTTAACAATTGAAATAGCACAATCCCCCCTGTTGAGTAATCCAACTCATTTTCTGTATGGGTTTCTATTTCGATCTCAACATATTTATATCCTTCTGGTTCACCCGTTACTGTCACATCCACCCGGACGACTTCTCCGGGGTATACATAATCGGGATATAAGTTATAGACAACAAAGGTGAGGTCTTCGCGTATTTGCGAAATATAACGTGTGCCGTGCATAATCCTGTTGCATAATCCTGTTCTGTATGAACGCATACTTGGCAGGGGATCTTGACCTGAGTTTATCTAGGGTGACGATATAGTAAGCGATACTTTCTGCCATATCTTCATTTGGATTTACGCCGTGTGCGTAGTCGGATACGAACTCGGTCTGATTGGTTGTCTTCCACCTTCCATCTTCATAATACCACCCACCTAATTCTATCCAGTCTGCTTTGAGTTGCTCATCAAATAGATAATCCCACAGGAAGTGTGCTTTTTCATGGAGAATAATCCGCTGTGTATCGTGTGTGATTCCATCTATAAAAGCTTTATCGGTAAACTCTATATAACCCTTCCCCGTATTTGCGCGGGCGACGTATTCAACAAACGGATCTGTTGCCCGTCTGACAAGATATTTTAACCCTTGTGTCACATGCATACCTGATGGATATTCTTCAAACATGACCATGATACCCATGATTTCTTCAAAAGTAAATTTGCTAAAGTTATGAGCGGGTTCACCTGTTAGGACTTCATAGTCGGGGACATGCACCGTAACGCCATACTTATCCTGAAGCATGTGGTCTATCGCAAGGTGTTGGATTCCTACTCCGGGTATGTATGTCGTAAATCTGAGGACGGCTCGCCAAAGTCGCTTGGAAAAATATCGTCCTTGAATACCATCTATTTTTGCAACAAACGGATGTGCATGCGTGAAAGCCGCTGATGCAATTGTTATCGTCCGAAGACTACCTCGTTGGACTTCCACATCAGGCCCCAGATCAATATCTTGTGCCACATGAGCATCACTCAATATCCAATATGTGGGGTTCTGCTGCCAATCTGAAGCATATCGGCTCATATCTTGCAATGCCTGTAGCAGCAGATATGCTTTATCCGCATCCCATTCAGGCGATAAATACACCTTGTATCTCTGCGATAATGTGTAACTCGCACCGCTTGTTAATGATGCGTTAATACCTGTATTTCCAATTTCTACCGCTATTGGTTGTGGGACAAAGACTGTTTCTTGTCCTGAGGGAGCTTCATCTTTTTCCCAGTGATATGTAGTCGTTTCTCGTTCTGCAATCGCCAGTGTCCCTGAAAATAGACTCATTAAGAAAAGAGCGATCATATAAAGCACTAACATTTGCCATCTTTCCATAGTTTCATGCATTGAACTGTTCCTCCGTAAGAATTTGGTTGTTATACCATTTCTAAAAAATAAGNNGGAGGTCGCTCCTACCGAAGAGAAGCACCCCAACCAGCAATAAAAGTGGAATTCCTTAATGGGACAATATTAATTTGAATTGGTATTATCTACACGATAAAGCAACAGACCTACTGTTCTGTCCAATTTTATTATGTAGGTCCAAATCAACGATATGAATGCCTTATTGGCATTCCCCGGGTAGAGCGAAGCGAAACCCGACAAATCATGACGAATACCAAACGCGTATTCGTCCAAGCGCATTTGGCGTTGATTTGGACACATATTGATTGTGTCTATCATGTCGGGTGTCGCTTCGCTCTACCCGACCTACAATGTAAGAGTAGGCACTTTCTACTTTCTAATTAACATCTTCCGCGTGGCGGTAAATTCGCCTGCGGTGAGCGTATAGAAATAAAGACCACTTGCCACAGGTTCACCCATCATATTTTTACCACCCCAATACGCCGCGCGACTGCGGCTATGATATATACCAGCATCTTGATGTCCCAAGTCCAGCAGCCGAACTAACTTACCATCCGCAGCATAAATCCGCAGCGTTACATCTGTGGGTTTTGCCAATTGATAAGGTATCCAGGTTTCAGGATTGAACGGGTTTGGGTAGTTTGGCAAGAGTGCCGTTGTTTTTGGTATCGTCTCGGTTTCTCTCAGTGTCGTTAGGAGATGTTGCAGCACAGCAATTCCTTTTTGAAAGCGAGCATCTGTCCGGTAGAGTTGCTTCGCTTGGTCAATCCATCGTTGAAGACTTTCGGTTGTGGATACAAAAGCAGGTGCGGCTGCGGCTGCCTCAAGTGCGTCTAAAACTGCAATGATGTCCTCACGGTTCACTTCACCGTCGCCGTTGACATCTGCTGTAAGGGGTGTATCAACGCGACCAAAGTTCACAGCGACTATCACAAGATCTAACACATTTACGACACCATCCGCGTTGACATCTGTTGAGGGCATAAACGCCGCGTAAAGTGTATAGTCGCCAGTCTTTTGCTCATGACTTTGGACTTTGATGTAATATGTCCCCGGTTCCACAACGTGTTCTATTCTGAAATTTAATGCTTCATCCCCGTTTTCATCGGCATTCGTTGCTAACGTGGTACCGTCACTATTTTCCAATGTGCCTATCGTATCAAGGGATCCTGTCGTCCAGAGTGTGAGTTGACCGCGTACCTCTATTGGGACACTGAAGTAATCCACATCATCGCTGGGGTCTATCTTTGCTGTGAGAGATCCCCCAGCAAGCAGCACGGTCGCTTCAACCAGTGTATTGCCATGGCCAGCGGATGTGATGTTCCACAACAACACTGTGCCATCACCACTTCCACTTGCGATTGTTTTGCCTCCCGGACTAAACGCTACACTGTTGACAGTATCGGTATGCCCCTTAAGTATACCCATGCCTGTTTGGGTTGCGACATCCCATAAACGCACCGTGCCATCATTACTTCCACTGGCGACTGTAGTGCCATACGGACTGAAAGATACACTATTCACAGCATCGGTATGCCCCTCAAGTGTGCCTATTTCTGACCGTGTATCCACATCCCATATACGCACCGTGCGGTCATTACTCCCACTTACGATTGTTTTGCCATCCGGGCTGAACGACACATCATTGACCCACCCGGTATGTCCTCGAAGTCTGGCGATTTGTGTTTGTGTATCTACATCCCACAAACGCACCGTGCCGTCAAGCCTCCCCGCAGTTGCAAGCGATCGTCCATCCGGACTAAACGCAACACTATTGACACCGCCGATCTGTTCCCAATCCCAAAGTCTGCCTATTTCCGTATCCGTATCTACATCCCACAACCGCACGAGATTGTTTCCGGAAAGTCCCTGGTAGCGATAATTATAAGCTACACATGCAAGTGTGCGTCCATCCGGACTGAAAACAACGATAGGCATCCAGCCCCAGTTGTTCGGTGTCTCAAGTCTGCGTATTTCTGTGTACGTAACAGCATCCCGCAAACACATCACTGACTGCTCACACCGACCTAAGATTGTTTTGCCATCCGGACTGAACGATATATTTTTGTTACTGAACGCCCTTTGCCCCGAGAAACTCCTATCCCCAAAAGGATAAGTACGTGTGTCTATTTCTGTCAGCGTGGAGGCATCCCACGCACGAAGGAAGAGAGACCCCGTATATCCTTTTTTGGTTTCACTTACTGCGATTGTCCTTCCATCTGGACTGAACGCTACACTCTCGACCGTATCTACATGTCCATCAAGTATGGTGGCTATATTTTTTTGTTGCGCATCATCAAGCGCAGCGACAACCCACAAGACTTCCCACATAGTATGATTGAAGACACGATGTTCAAAGAAGTTATATCTGTTTGTTATTGTCAGTGTATCCACATCCCAGAAACGCGCTCTGTAGTCCCCCCACGAATACATCCCTGCAATTGTCTGACCGTCCGGACTGAACGATACCCTCAAGAGCGGGCTGGACCTCTCAAGTATGCCTATTTCAGCCCGTGTATCCGCATCCCACATACGCACGGTGTTGTCATGACTGCTACTGGCGAATGTTTTGCTATCTGGACTGAACGATACACTATGGACCCACCCAGTATGCCCCTCAAATGTTCCTATTTCTGTCTGTGTATCCACATCCCATAGACGCACTGTGCTGTCATTACTCCCACTTGCTAAGGTGCGTCCATCTGGACTGAACGATACACTACTGACATATCCTGCATGCCCCTGGAGTGTGCCTATTTCTGTTCGTGTATCCACATCCCACAAACGCACAATTTCGCCCTGACCACCACTGGCGAATGTTTTGTTATCCGGACTGAACGATACACTCTCTAACGATCCGGTAAATCCTTCAAGTGTGTGTATTTGCGTCTGTGTATCCACATCCCATAAACGTAGGGTATTATCATCATCCAGACTTGCGAGGGTGCGTCCATCCGGACTGAAAAATATAGTATCTGGTCCCCGGTATGCCCCTCAAGTATGCCTATTTCTGTCTTTGCATTCACATCCCATAAACGTACTATGTTGTCCTGACCTCCACTTGCGAGGGTGCGTCCATCCGGACTGAACGCAATACGATCTACCTCCCCAGTATGCCCAGTGAGCAGTGCAAGCTCTTCACTTGTCTGTATATCATAAATCCATATACCGATCTTACTCGCCACAGCAAGCAACGTCCCATCTTGTGAGCATGTTATATCATTTATCCAGCCTTTACCGAGCCTCGCTTTAGCACCTTCGGGTAACCCCCATTCTGATGGGTTGACCGCAGCAGCCTGCGGCAGAAAAGTGAAGAGTGATACTGCTAATAGAAATAAAGCTAAAATTAAAGTTGTTTTCATCATATAGCACCTTTATGTGTTAATCAGAAAAGCCAAGCGTATTTGTCCAGGGTTATTTAGTTTTTGGTATTTTATGTAAATATATTAACATTAGTTAATATATTTATTGTTTATTTGATATCCCCTTTGTCTGAACCAGGATTTACAAGATTTACAGATTTTCAAGATTATGAGTTTGAGAGGTATTACGCACCATTCATACGTTAACATTTCGGGATTGATGCGCGTTTGATTACACGTTCACACCCCACAGTAACTTGATGAAATAGGAATCTATTAAACTAACCTAAAAGTGTCGGATCCGTGCAATTGCCGTTGCTCAGATCTTTCGTATTCGAGATTCGGTTTGTGTACTTGGGATTGAAAACCTTACAATAGATGAAAAATCCCTTATATTTACATCAAACCGAATGTTGTATATAGTAGAATCCACAATTAAGTTTACACACGAAAGACTACCCCCTTTATCCCCCCGCAAGCGAGGGGAGATCAGACAGGTGCAAAATGTATAGATAATTATAGACTTTACTATAATTTAACTCTGGTGTCACTAAGCGGATATTTTACACGCCTCCGGGGGCGAAGTCTTGCAATCTTACTTCAGAATGATCATTCGTTTGGTCTGCTGGAATGTTGGGGTTGTCAATTGATAGAAATAGACACCGCTTGAAACTGTCTCTCCCAACGCATTTCGTCCATCCCAATAAACAGCGTTCCCACGGCTCTGGTAGAAACCTGCCGATTGGTGCCCAAGTGAAAATGTTCGGACAAGTTTACCTGCAGTGTCATAAATAGATAGGGACACAACCTCTGCTTCTGCGAGATGATACGGAATCCATGTTTCAGGGTTAAACGGATTTGGGTAATTCTGCAGAAGTTGACTCCGTTTCGGGGAACCGATACTGTCAAGATTCACATTCATAACAGCGTTCTCAAGATGTGTTGCGTCTACCGTGAAATTGAATTTTTCTGACACAATATTTCCATTCGTATCAGTAACGGTTATTTCTATTTTGTCACCTGCTTCAACAACACTGCGATAGCTGAGGTCTGCTGTGGCTGCAGCGAAGTAATTACTACGTACCTGAGATGTCATGACAGTATCTGTTCGTAAGTTTCGCACCTTGACGGTGTAACCATTGGCAGACTGGATACCATCTAAGTTTCCACTGACAACGAATGCCCATACATTTGGTGATCCAACTTTAGTTATTGCAGGTGCTGCTGCGCCCGCACTATGTTCATTCCACCGTGAACCAACAAAAGCAAAATCTCGATCCTGGGGAACATTGACGATATAACCTTGTCCACCTTCAATTGGAAAACCTTCGTCAGGGGCACTTGGAGTCCAACCGACAAAACGTTGGCTTGCAGCATCAAGTCTGATAATTGTTGTTGCACCTGTCATAGCGACAAGGCTCTTTGCACTCATCTGTGTCGGTGGTGCTAATGGCACAGAAAGCATGTTCAAACCTTTTGTGAGTTTAACGTTGTAACTGTTGCTAAAAAAGTCACTGATTGCCTTTGACACAGGCCTTGCGATAAACCCGTGCCTACGTCCATCTGCTGAGTCGTAGTGTCCGACGACAGAGCCATCCTGATTAATATTCCAACCTTCTGTGCTTACGCTACCTGGAACCCGCAATTCCTGTAGTCCGTGCTGGAATGTGCCGACAGTGGTGCGCACGATATCTCCAAACCTTTTGGTTCTGCCTACAAGCGTCCCTACATCATTGATACCATGTACAAAAAAGAATTCAAATGTTGCTGCTCGTGGCAATTCAATAGATATATACCTTGCTTCAGGGTTTAGCACATAAGGATGATATATCCCATTGGCATCCACATAACTACCCACTAGACGACCATTTGTGTTTATAAAATCAGCATAAGTTGCAGATGCCTCGGGGGCTTCCACGATTTCGTCCCCTGAGAATCCACGGCGAACACCGTTAGCATCAATATAATTGCCTGTCAGTGCCCCGGTGGCATCACTGATACCGTATATCTCTGTTTGAACAGCCCCTGGGAAATCGTATTGGCGCAGTTCTCCATTCTCCAAAACGACACCATGATAATTTCCATCACTATCCATGTAGTGTCCAGCAGCATTTCCATTATTACCGAGTGCATAGAAATGCGTTTTCTGTGAACCGGGGAAATCATACCTCTTAAACTCACCATCAATTAAGGTAAACGCAACTTCTTTTGTGCCATCGGTACTCAGTGTGTAACCCGCGTAATCCTCAAAGTCGCTACTGGCAGTCAACGCTAAGAAATCTACACCTGGAACATTGATACTCTCAAAGGTAAAGTTGAATTCGGTGGGCGTGGCCATAGGTGGTTCGGGAACTTGTGCAGCAAGTCTTGCTATAAACCCGTGTCTGAGACCGTCTTCTGTATCATAGTATCCAACGATAGAGCCATCCTGATTGATATTCCAACCTTCTGTGCTTACACTGCCTGGAACCTTAAATGGTTGGAGGCTCCCCTGAAATGAACCAACGAGAGTACCCGGAAGATCATCGATCAGTTTAGTTCGGGCAACGATAACCCTTGCATCGTTGATACCGTGCACAAAAAAGTATTCCAGCAATGGTGCTTGGTCAAGATCAAGAGATACAAACCTACCCGCTGGGGTGCGTATGTATGGATGATATAAACCTTCAGCATCTACGTAGCTGCCTACCATACCACCGCTCGAATTCACGAAATCGGCGTAAGTTGCTACTGCCCCGGGAAACTCAATTATTTCGTCCCTGAGAATCCACGGCGAACACCAGAAGCATCTATAAAATTACCTGTCAGTGCCCCCGTTGCATCACTAATTCCCCATATCTCCGTTTGGACAGCACCTGGAAAATCGTATTGTCGCAATTCGCCATTTTCCAAGATAACACCATGGAAATTACCGTCGCTATCTTGGTAGTGTCCGGCTGCATTCCCGTTATTAGCGAGTGCAAAGAAATAAGTATTTTGGGATTCAGGGAAATCATAAGTCGTAAAAACGCCATCAATGAGCGTAAACGCGACCTCCTTTTCACCATCAGCACTTTTGGTGTAGCCCGCGTAATCCTCAAAGTCGCTACTGGCAGTCAGTGCTAAAAAATCTACACCCGGAACATCTATGGTTTCAAAAGTATAGTTGTCACTGGCGGTCGTAGTGTTAACCTGTGCAACAGTGTTCATTAAAAAAAATGAATTGAAGCACAATAAAGACATAAAAATTAAGAAACTGTTTCTGAAATGATTTTGCATAATGAAATTTCTCCTTCGTTTTTTCCTTCAAAGTTCAAAGATCTGTATTGGATAACCTATCTTGAGAGATGATGCTTGCAGTTAAGACTTGGCAAGTTTACGATTAGAATTGAAAACTCGTTTTTTTTACTTTCAGTATTCTTAAAAGTATGCACTATTTTCCAAAAAAAAATCAAGAAAGATTTTATCTATTTTCTTAATATTCTTAGATTGGAAATCTAAACCTATAAGGATAAGCAAATCGGGTTTACAGCAAAGGGGCAATTCGGAGGGTTGGATGTTATACGTTTTTAGGCTTAAGGGGTGTCACAGTTACACCGATTGCATAACTGTGACACGTGTAAGTTTGTACGGATGGACTTTACTTTAAAATGACGAGTCGCCGTGTTTGCTGGAAGGACGGTGTTGTCAACTGGTAAAAATAGACACCACTTGCAACACTTTCTCCTAAAGCATTCTTGCCATCCCAATAAGCAGCGCGTTCCCGACTATTATAAAAGCCGGCAGATTGATTACCAATTGATAGTTTACGTATCACCTTAGCGGTTGAATCATATATGGATATTGATACAGAACTGTCTTTCGCGAGCTGATATGGAATCCACGTCTCTGGGTTAAATGGGTTCGGATAGTTTTGCAATAACTTGTTCTGTAGCGGTTTACCGATGCTATCAAACTTGACAGATAATAGTGCGTTAGCCAAGTTCTCAGGGGTCACTTTAATATTGAGAGTTTTGGATTCAACATTACCATCCGGTCCGATGACGCGTGCTTCAATCACATCTCCAACTTTGACGACGCTTCGTCGTGCTAAGTCAGCAGTAGCAGCAGCGAAGTAATCACCTTGGACGGAGGTAGTTATTGTGCTGTTTGTTCTGAGATTACGGACAATTACCTTGTATCCATCAAACGATGTTTTACCTTCCAAGTGTCCACTTACAACGAAAGCCCATGCTTCATTGGGTGTCTCCAGCGATATGGCAGGTGCTGCAGCAGCCTCTTCCGCTTGATCTGTCCAAGGTGCGCCGACGAAGGCAAAATTGCGTGTTTGTGGGACATTGATGATATATCCTTGTCCACCATCAATGGGAAACCCATCGTTAGGTGCATCTGGTGTCCAACCGATGAACCGTTGGTTTTCGGCATCAAGTGCGATAACAACTGTCGCGCCAGTAATCCCTGCGAGTGATTTTGCAGTCATCGGTTGTGGGGATGCTAAAGGCAATGAAAGCATGTTCAACCCTTTCGTCAGCGTAACGTTGAAGATGTTGCCAAAATGATCACTCTCTTCCTTGGGGACGAGTCTGGCGACAAACCCGTGCCTGCGTCCATCCGCTGAGTCATAGTGTCCGACGACGGATCCGTCCTGATTAATATTCCAGCCCTCCGTGCTAACAGCACCCGGGAACTGCAATTCTTGTAGGTTGAGGGGGCTGCCGACATAAGTGCGCGGGACATCATCCATCGCTTTGGCTCGACCAACGACAGCCCTTGCATTGTTGAGACCGTGGAGGAAAAAGTATTCCAGATTTGTTGCGTTTGGAAGGTCAATAGATAGAAATCTGCCCACCGAACTACGCATGTATGCATGATATATACCTTCAGCATCCACGTAGCTGCCCACGATATTGCCTGTCCAGCTCACAAAATCGGCATAAGTTGCCGATGCCCCGGGTCTTTCTACTATTGTATCCCCAGAGAATCCGCGGCGAACACCAGAGGCATCTACAAAACTACCCGTCAGTGCCCCAGTTGAATCGCTAAGACCGTATATCTCCGTTTGAACGGCACCTGGAAAATCGTATCGCCGCAATTCCCCATTCTCTAAGATAACACCGTGGTACAAACCATCACTATCTTTGTAGTGTCCGGCAGCTTTCCCATCATTACCGAGTGCATAGAAATAGGTGCCCTGTGAGTCAGGGAAATCATAAGTTTTAAAAACGCCATTGATGAGTGTAAAAGCGACATCTTTTTCATCATTAGTGCCCCGCATATTGCCGGCATAATCAAAAAAGTCGCTGCTTGCTGTTACCGCTAAAAAATCTACACCGGGAACATCAATACTCTCAAAAGTATAGTTGAGTGCGGGAGGCACAACACCGGGGCGTGCTTGGGGAGTACCTCTTTCGGTCTCGCGATAAACCCGTGCCTACGTCCATCCGCAGAGTCATAGTGTCCCACGATAGAGTTGTCCTGATTAACATTCCAACCTTCCGTGCTGACGCTGCCCGGAAACTTCAATTCTTGGAGAGCAACGGGGTTGCCAGCATAAGTGCGTGGGACATCACCCACCACTTTGGCTCGACCGACGGCAATCAGGGCACTGTTAATACCGTGGAGAAAAAAGTAGTCTAATTCTCCTTTGAGTGGAAGGTCAAGCGTTGCAAAGCTACCCCCCTGGACCACGCAGGTATGCATGATATGTGCCTTCAGTATCTACGTAGCTACCCACGACATTGTCTATCGTGCTCACAAAATCGGCATAAGTTTCCGTTGCCCCGGGATATTCAATTATTTCATCTCCTGAGAATCCACGGCGAACACCGGAAGCATCAATAAAATTACCTGTCAGTACCCCGGTTGAATCACTATACCCATAGATCTCCGTTTGGACGGCACCTGGGAAATCATATTGCCGTAACTCACCATTCTCTAAGATGACACCGTGGAAAAGACCGTCGCTATCCTCGTAATGCCCTGCAGCGAGTCCATTGTTACCGAGTGCGTAGAAATAGGTGTTTTTCGCTCCGGGGAAATGGTGGGTTTCAAAAACACCATCAATGAGCGTGAAACCCATCATTTTTTCACCATCGGCACTCGGGGTGTTGCCGGCGTAGTCCTCAAAGTCGCTACTTGCTGTCACCGCTAAAAAATCTACACCTGGAACATCAATCGTTTCATAAGTATAGTTAGCAGATATGCCAATAGGTTGATCGCCGACTTGTGCAGCAGTGTTAATTAGGAAAATGGAATTTAGACACATAGGCAACGTAAACATGAAGAACAAAAATCTGTTTCTAATTTGAAAATTCAAATCTAATACCTCATCTTAAGTAATATGCATACAGATTAAGTAATATGTACACAGAGTTGGGGTTAATACCTTTGACAAAAGAACAACTGAATAATTGACATTGTCTCAACAATTGAATGCCTCTGTTGAAATAACTCTCTTTGCGGCATCATAAGTCAATAGTTTCATTGAGAAATTGCCCAAAATCATCCTCAGATTTAGTAACAATAGCAGCACTATGTAGTTCTTCAAGAACTTCAATGTCAACAATAGTATCAAGTGTTGCCTTAAAAGTTTGTTCTGCATCAAAATCAAAACGCAGTTTCAGTACATCAAGAATGTGTTTTCGCGTTGCTTCTTGTGCGCCTTGTTGAAGACCTTGTTGAAGACCTTGTTCGCGCGCTTGCGGTGCGACGTATTCTACAATTGATGGTTGTTGCATGGTTTCCTCCGAAATAATATCCAAAATCGTTTGTGAATCGTAAACTAAATTCCCCAAAATTGCAAGACTCCCAAGATATTCTGGCTTGTTCGGGACATTAATGCTATGAGCAGTTTGAACACATCGGCGAAACCATTGTTCGGAATCTAAATCTGCTGGACGTTTCATCAATGGCGTAAAAGGTATCAAACCCTCAGCCTTCAAATCAAGAATCTCTTGCCCATCTATCTCAATTAATCGGAAAACCTGATATTCAATAGAAATATTGTGGTTTTCCAGCTTTTGCTCAAATTTTCCCGGATCGTTTCTGCCAGCATCAGGGCGTAGATAGATAACATTGGAATACACTGGCAGGCGGTGCACTTCAATCGTTCTGATGATATATCCTGCCATTCGTAATGACATCTCTGGATCGTAACTATCGGTAGTTTGAAACTCAAAATGTACAAGCACTTCTCTACCATCATGTAGTGCTTTGATGAGGATATCTGCCTGATGCATTTCTACAGTAGGTTGCTCAGGCGTAATTACTTCCAGTACAGTAATATTCTTCAATCCAAATCTGAAGCAGAGATGGACGAAATCTTGAGGGTTTGTTTCGACTTGTTTCTTAGAGGCAGTATCAAAACTTGCCATCTCACTCCTTTCAAAACTATAGTTCGTATCTTTTGTAAATTATAGCATAAGGTTTTGTTTGCATGCCAATTAACATAAAAAGTTTGCAGGAGACAGGTTTTCTACCTGTCTCACCACTAATTTTCGGTTTAAAGTTTCTCTCTAAGACTATCCATTAACCCATCTGGTGGATCGAACGGTAGATCTATAACCTGGTTAGTTATACCACTGTAGTAAATACCCAAAAGCAAATTAAACTCAGCAAGCGATTGCTTGAGATGTGTGGGATGTTCGTTTTTCTCATCATCAAGCCATTCAAAAGCTGCCTCGGTCAGATTGCCCTGTGCTTGGATATCCTGTTCACCATAATTGAGAGGTCCGCCTTCGTAGCCACCCTCTCGTGTTGACCGTTCCCAACTGCTGAATCGCCAATGTACAAATCCATCAGTACCGACAACAAAAACGCGTTTATGTGTTACTGTGCCTCCAGTCTCTGATGCTAACGTTCCCATACCTGTTCCAAATGCAAGAGAAACATGTAGACCGTTTTCGTATATTGCCTGACCCGCAGCGTGCATCGGAGATGGTTGTGCTGAACCCAACTGCTCTTTCCCAGCAATTTGCCCTAACACTCGCACAGGACGTGAATTGTCTATGTAAGACGATACCAGCTGCAATACATGGGGTGCTTGGTCAACAGGTGTACTCCGGGCACTGGCATCAATAAACTTAATTTCACCGATTTTACCTTCTGCTACATCTTGCTTTAATTCAAGGTTTTTCGGGTGAAAATTTAGTTGTGTATTGACAATAAACCTTGTTTTTGTCTCCTCTGCCAATCCAGCGATCTGTTTCCAGTCTTCACTTTCAACAGCAATCGGTTTCTCTACAATTGCCATCGGTACGCCATGATCAGAGGCTTGCTTCATCAATGGATATCGGATACGTTGATTAGTTCCACGTAACACAGGTGCAGTTACAATGTGGAGCAGATCGGGTTTTTCCTTTTCAAGCATCTCATCTAAATCTGTATATCGGGAAGAGACATCAAATTGTTCACCGAAACTATTTAGAAGGTCTTCGTTCATGTCACAGATCGCTCCGATTTTCCCACCTTTGACAAAGCGGTACGCGCTTGCATGCGCGCGGGCACGACCACCACAACCTAAAAATGCGCTCTTATACATAAAATTATCTCCTTATACTTATTTTATACCATTTCTAATATATTATGTCTCATTAGCTGCGGAGATCCGGTAGGAGCGACTTCTCGGTCGCGACCAGGAGGTCGCTCCTATCGAAGAGAGTACCTCCAATCAGCAATAACAGTGGAATTCCTTAATTAGACAATATTTATTAGAATTGGTATTATTATCATTACAATACTATTGTTCGCATTTTTACAATTCATACTTATTTAGCAGAATTGAATATATGTTTGCAGCTAATGTTAAACTTTCTATCTGTCATATTAAGACTGAATTTATAACTTTTCCCTGAGCGAATCAATTAACCCGTCAGGGGGTTCAAACGGAAGGTTAATAATTTCATTCGTGATACCGCTGTAGTAAATTCCCAAAAGGAGGTTGAACTCTGCAAGCGATTGTTTGAGATGTGTCGGATGTACTTTACTCTCATCGTCAAGCCAATCAAAAACTGCTTCTGTGAGGTTTCCTTGTGCCTGAACATCTTGTTCGCCATAGTTGAGTGCCCCCCTTTCGTAACCACTTTCAAGTGTAGAACGTTCCCACATGCTAAAACCCCAATGCACAAAACCTTTCGTACCAACAACAAAGACACGTTTATGTCTAAATCTCCCAGGTCTATCTGAGACATTCGCCCCCATTTCCGTTCCAAAAGCAATGGAGACATGTAACCCATTATCATATAGAACCTGTGCTGCGGCATGCATTGGTGAAGGTTTTGCTGAATCCAAATTCTCTCTTCCAGAGATTTGTCCAAGGACTTTCTCAGGGCGAGAGTTATCAATGTAAGAAGATACCAACTGTAGTACGTGTGGACCTTGGTTTACAGGTGTGCTGCGTGCACTGGCATCAATGAACTTAATCTCACCAATTCTACCATCTACGACATCTTTTTTGAGTTCAAGGTTTTTGGGGTGGAAGTTGAGCTGCGTGTTGACAACGAATTTCGTTTCTGTTTCTTCTGCTAATCCAGCAATCTGCTTCCAGTCATCACTATCAACAGCAATCGGTTTCTCTACAATTACTGCTGGTACACCGTGGTCCGATGCCTGCTTCATTAACGGATACCGAATGTGTTGATTCGTACCGCGTAATAGGGGAGCAGTGACGATATGGAGAAGATCCGGGTTTTCCTTCTCAAGCATCTCGTCTAAATCTGTATATCGAGAAGAAATCTCAAAACTATCACCAAAGTTATGGAGCCGTTCTTCATTCATATCGCAGATCGCTGCGAGTTGACCCCCTTTAACAAAACGATATGCATCTGCATGACCTTTGGCACGTCCTCCGCACCCTAAAATTGCACTTTTATACATAACAATAATCCCTTATACATTTATGTACTACTAACAGAAAAATGTTTGATATGCAGTATTGGTGAATTATTGAAATAATTATACACATCTTCTGTAGGAGCGACCTTTGGT
>JAAXHO010000251.1 GCA_012270795.1 Candidatus Poribacteria bacterium | reverse complement strand
TAAGCGCTAGTAGGACCGCGTCATCTGCAAACCTCACATTGTTTATAATTTGCCCATTGACTGTTACTCCCGTTTCTTCTTTGATTCCATCCATTACTTTCTCTGAGTAAACTGAGAAAAGATCAGGGGAGGGTCCATCACCTTGTCTAACACCAATCTCCACGCAAACCGACTCCGATGTTGCGTTGTTAAACCGAATATTAGCTGTTTGATTGAAGTAAATGTCTTGAAGAAGTCTGAGGTCTTTATCTGCTAAATCTAGATCGTTCAGGATTTCAAATAAAATGTTATGCTGGACCCGGTCGAAGGCCTTTGTATAATCTATGAAGCAGCAGTATAACGTTTGGTTTACTTGAATGCATCTCTCTGCAAGGACCCTTAAGATGAAGATTGCATTTCTAGTGCTTTTGTCTGGTAGAAATCCGTATTGGCACTCAGCAATCTCTGCTCTCAGTGTTCCTTTCATTCGATTTAATAGTACTTTTTGCAGTATTTTGGTGACATGACTCATGAGGCTGATGGTTCTGAAATTTTCGCAATCCTGTGCTTTAGGCTTCTTTGGGAGTGCTATAAATACTGAGTGTCGCAATTCTTGAGGGACTTTACCTTCTTCATAGATTTTGTTCATCAGTTTAACCAAGAAATCTATGTTGCTCGCCCCTAGTTTGGCAATGAATTCAATTGGGAGATTGTCTTGACCACATGCTCTCCCGCTCTTCATGCTGGTTATTGCCGTTTCAATTTCAGACCGCAATATAGGCAGCCCACTAAGTTCTCCGCTGAATTCTATTGTTCGTTTTTCCCTGGTATCGTCTCCGTAGAGTTGCTTTATGTATCGATACCACCTGTCCAAGATTTTGTTTTCATCCATCAGCACTGTTCCCTTTTCGTCTTTTATTACACTACTGTAATTGTTGTTTCGCCTCTTTCCTGTTACGTCTTTTATCATTTTGTGAGAGTCCCGTGGATTACGATTCCAGCTGTTTTCTATATGGTAGCACTGGTCTTCAAAGTACTTTATTTTTGCTTCCTTACAGAGGAGCTTTATTGTCTCATTCAAAATCTTATACATTTGTGGTTGGTTTTTCACTTTCCGCCGTTCTTCCATCATGCTCAATATTTCTTCAGTCATCCACACTTGCCTTGCTACGCTCTTCCGCTTGGGCACGTAAGTCTCCCTGAGTTCCGTGCATCTATCTTTCCAGATATTCCACATTTCTGTTGCAGTTAAGTCCTCTCGCCTTGTTACCTTTTCCACTTCTTCGCGCAAGATATGTAGAGCAGTTGGTTCCATGCAGTTGTAATTGAACTTGGGGGGCGCTTTTTTGGTAGCAATTTTCTTCAGTTTTGCATATACCTTTGCAATGACAGGTACATGGTCACTGTTGCAATCAGCACTTGGGTAAGTCTTGCAACCCTTTACTGCATTTCGTTGACGTTGGTTTATGCAGAAGTAATCAATTTGGTTTCGTGTTCTGTCACCCGGGCTAATCCATGTATATAAACGCCGGTTGTGGTTTGCAAACCATGTATTAGCTACTATCAATTTATTGGCTTCACACCATTCCGCAAATAGATCCCCTCTTTCATTCCTTTCGCCCAGTCCGAAAGGGCCTATTGCTGTGCCACTCGCACCTTTGCCCACTTTCGCGTTGAAGTCACCCATCACTATTAGCATATCTCGTGACTTGCATTGTTTCAATGCACAATTTATTTCACCATAAAATTCATGTACCTTTTCGTCCTCGGACGCTGTTGTTGGAGCGTAAATTTGAATAACAAAAAGGTCAAAAGGTGTCCATTGAAACTTTGCTGCTATAACTCTGTCAGAGATTGGCCAATATCCTTTCAAAGACTTCTCTATTTTCTCATTGATGATGATTCCAACTCCATTTTCAAAAGCTTTTTCATTCCCCGAGTATAGTACAGTATGTTTGTTTGATTTAATCTTTCCAGCTCTTTTCCATCTCATCTCTGACAATCCCATTATGTCGACACCTAATCGATCTGATTCCTTCTTCACATTCTCTAGTTTGCCCAGTTGTGTCATTGTTTTGACATTCCAAGTCCCTA
>JAAXHO010000169.1 GCA_012270795.1 Candidatus Poribacteria bacterium | reverse complement strand
AAATGGAAAGTTGCAAGGATACATTAATAAACCTAAGACAACTCGCTGTCGGATAGACAGAGAGCATAAACGCCTGTGGAGTCCAAATAAGCCCTCATGCGGTTCAGGAAGGAGGCACGAGAGACGGAAGCAGGAATCACATAGGAAAGTTGTGTGCAAAAGAAGCACACGGCTTTGGTTTCTGTCGTGAGTATCACAATTGGTATTGTAGGTCGCCCCCATGTAGGTAAAACAACGGTTTTTAATGCATTAGCACAATCCAATGCTGAAATTGGTGGATATGTCAGCAATAAACATATCAATCTAAACACTGTTTCCGTACCTGATGAACGCCTGGAACCTTTGTCAGAAATATTTCAATCTAAAGAAATTAAAACAGCATCAATTGATTATATAGATGGTGGAGGGATGTCGCGTTCTGCAAGAACTTCTGATATTGGTCAAATGGCAAATGCAGAATTGGATACAAATGTCCTTGCAGAACTCCGAACTGTTGATGCACTTGCGCATGTTGTTAGACTCTTTGAGGATGGTACGGTCCCGCATGTGGATGGTTCGGTTAATGCTGAACGGGACATTGAATCCATTAATTTAGAATTTATATTTTCTGATTTAACTATTATTGAAGGAAGACTTGAACGACTTGAAAAACTCCTGAAAAATCAGAAAAACCCTGAACACCAAAACGAGTTTCGTGTCTTAACTGAATTCAAACAGACACTTGATAGTGGTAAACCCATACGATCCCTTTCAATTTCAGAAAATGATGAAATGTTGATACGTGGATATGGGTTTTTAACACAAAAACCACTGCTCTTGATTTTCAACTTAGGTGAAGACCAGTTAACAATAGTAGATGAAATCTTAGGTCAATATGCAATGTATGAGTTACTACATCAGACCGCTGTCATAGGTCTCGCTGCACAATTAGAAATGGAAATTGCACATCTTGATGCTGCTGATGCAGATGTGTTTATGGAAGCAATGGGACTGAAACAATCTGCAATGGAGCGGTTTATACAAACCTCTTATGAACTTTTGGGATTAATTACATTTTTCACAGGTGGACCAAAAGAAACAAGAGCAAGGACACTTCGCAAAGGTCAAACCGCCGTTGAAGCTGCTGGTTTGATACACACTGATTTCGCAACTGGCTTTGTCCGGGCAGAATGTATCAACTGGGAAGACTTGGTAAATTGTGGGAGTTATACAGAAGCAAAAAGTAAAGGATTATTGAGAACTGAAGGAAAGGCGTATGAAGTTCAAGAAGGTGATGTCCTAAACATTTTAGCAAATGCTGTGGGTTAGGTAAAGAATTATCAATTTTCTGTCGATGACACATTATTATTATACCATTTCTAAAATATAATTTCTCATTAGCTGCGGAGATCTGATAGGAGCGACCTCCCGGTCGCGACCGGAAGGTCGTTCCTACCGAAGAGATGCACCCCAACCAGCAATAACAGTGGAATTCCTTAATGAGACAATATTTTTTAGAATTGGCATTACATTAAAGATAGTTAATTTTTTGACATTAATGCCATCAACTTCTACTTGGAAAGAGTGTTTGTTTTAACAGATCACCCGTATATATGGCACTTGGAAGGACTTCACACTCCGCCCAACACCCTGGACACTTATTTACCCATTTTCGTTGTTTCTGAATAGCAGTATTTGCCCAGAGATCAGCAAACTTTTGCTCCCTTAGGTTTCCAACTGAGGTAGTATTGAATTGACAGGTTGGCACACGACCATCTGGGAGAATACGAAGATGAGCGTTTAATGCAACACATTTTGGATTTGGAGTCCCTTTATCACCAAGTAACCGATTGCGAATACCGAGTAAATAATACCTTTTGGCAATACGATCCAGGAGACGATAACTGCCTAAGTCCTTCTCAATCTCATCAAAAAGGGATTTAAGATGTTCGTCGGTAAATTCACCAAACGTTGCGAATTCTCCTATCTGTGTTGGCGCGACCTCTACCTCCTCTTCCAAATTGTAAGTTGCACTGATGTCATACGCCATGACAACATTGTTGCGGATATCTAACGGCTTTAAAAAGTCTCTTAATCGTTTGTAATGATCAACACCTTCGGCATCAACTATGGTTTGATTGACCGCAAGGTTCATCCGTAATTCTTTTTGACGCGGTGCAAGGGATTCCAATGTTTTGACTATGAAATCCCAGGCTTTATCATGTCCACGCACTGTGTTGTGTTTGTCTTTCATACCATCTACTGAAACAAGCATACTTAAAGGAACAGTCTTTTCTCGCTTTTCACAGAATTCAATAATCCTGTCAGACAAAAAACCATTTGTTGTTACATGTAGTATTAAAGGATTAAGTTTCTCTTGGGTAAGATGTGCAATATCCAACATATCACGTCGAACGAAAGGTTCACCCCCTGTTAGACGTACAGCATCCATACGGGGAAGTTGATCAAATATATTTTCTATTTCTTGCAGGCTTAAATCGTTTGGTGAAGGTTTTCGCCACGAATCGCACATAATGCATCGTGCATTGCATGAGAAGGTAACGGTATAGGTTAAAAACCGAGGTAGTGTTTTCTGCCGTTGCCTTGCACGCCAAACAGTAGAAAAATACGATAAGATACGATTCATGAATTTTTCCTTTTTCCCAGTGTGCTATGCGGCACCAGGTAAATATTGATTTATTATCTTTAATGCAGTACTATTTCCATAAATTTGTTCCCGATCAATCTTTGCTCTGAACGTTTCACAATGTTCTATGAAATAGCGTGTATATAATGGTGATATTTGTTCCATACTGACTGTCATGCCAGCTCCTGCCTCACGAAGAAAGTGTCCATTGATTCTTTGTTCGTGGTTGCCATACTCAGGCATCGCGAGTACCGGTTTTTCAAGGTAGAGGGCTTCACCAATGAGCTGATTTCCTGCTGTGCTGATTAGCGCACGACAAGTGGCTAAATCTTCAATAAACCGATGCATATCAATTGCACAAAACTTGAGACTTCCTTTTGATGGTTGTACACCAAGTCCATAAATACGCATCTCACACCCGCAGGCTTCTAATGCTTTAAGCACTTCTGGTGAACCGAAACGTCTCAGATACACTACTATATGATCTCCATGCACAGGTTTTGCTTGTAGTACCTCAGTTCTCAACAAAACACCGATTTGAGAAACGTCCTTCGCCTTTGTTTTCAATGGAGGAAAATAAAAGGAGGAAACAACAGTTTGTACCTGTCCTCGATAGTAGCCACGGACTATCTGTGCCATAAAGAAAGCATGCCGTTGGAGGTCTGCGGGGAGTTTACTAAGGTCTGAAACAAGTAAAAAGTGCTGGTGGTCAAGACTTATAAATGGGATACCTACTTGACGCGCAACTCTGGGCAATGCCGGTTCAAAATCGGTTATTACTAAATCAGGTGTTTCTTTTTCAATGTCTTCTTGAATACGTTTTGACAGAGCAGCATATCCAGCAATATAGTTTAACCCCTGCATACCTGTCTTGATTGTATCAAGTTGCCGTCTGCCTGTGGAAGGACAGTCTTTGTAGTGAAAAACAAGTCCAGGAATATGACGGACAGTGACATTTGTACCCTTATACACTGGTTGCAACAACTCATAAGCGTGCCCAGGTGCATAGATAACAATCTTATGATGATTCCGTAATTCCTCAACTACTGCCCGTACCCGCGTAGCATGACCTCGTCCCTCACCTGAAAGACTATAAAAAATCGTTGCCATGGGTGATTATCCTTCAATGAGTTGACATCACATGAATTGCATAGGCACTGAAAGCATTGTATTATTTGCTTAACAATTATAATATCACAATGTTGCTTCTTTGTAAATATGACGTATCAAAATTTTGAAGGTTTAGGGAGTCAGGGTTATTTAGTTTTCAAATATTTGAGATGAGTTTTTCTTACAGATTATCACATTGCTATATTCACCTATTAAGTGTATAATAAATATTATAGTTGCTGATAGTTCTAAATTTTCTTTTCACATCTTTAGTTCAGAGGAATACACTATGAAACGTATTTACTTCACTTCGTTCCTTATTTTTATCGTAATGTTACTGTTAGTTGTTACTTCATCAAAAGTTACTTTCGCTGCAACAATTTCTGGTATGGTAGTTGATGAATCGGGTCAGCCAGTAACTGATGTCATAGTTTCTATTCAATCATTTAAAGGTAAGTTTGATCCATCCAATAGAAGAATAAACAGAATGGAACCTATATTCCCTCCGCCTCAACCGAGTCCTACTGATGCGAAAGGAGCATTTGCAGTCGAAAACTTAACTGCGAATTCAGTGAATTGGATAAATGTCTTACCACAACAAGGGCATAGGTACAATGTACTTTTCATTGATTTTCAAGGGATCTCTTTTCAATTTGTTCCATATATGTTTCATTGGAATACGGGGTTTCCTTTTGGTATTGAAGAGGATACTGATGTAAAAGATGTTAAAATATCAGTTCGCCGACAGATGCGTATTAGTGGACAAGTGCTCACATCAGATGGCAAACCGTTAAGCAATGCAAGTATAAATCTCCAAGTGAACAGACGAGATATTAAAGGTTCGGGAAAAGGCAGGTCAAGTTTCGGTACAAGACTAAATGTTGATGGAAAGTTTACACATTATGTCAATAATGCAGCCTATTATACTATAATAATACAATATCACAATCAGACTGTAAAGAGCAAAGAAATACTGCTTAAAAAAGGACAAAGTATTGACGATCTTACATTGCAGTTCAAAGATGAATTTATCATACCAAAAGTGCCAGTTGTAGAGAAGCGTGTACCAAATGTCAATCGGGAGATAATACAACTGGCACATCAAAAAAGGAGAGAAGGTATGTGGGCTATCAATCCTGCAAATAGACATGCATATAAGAAAATTTATTGCCAAACTCCACAGGAAGCACTTGATATTGCAAAGGAGCACGATGCCCACCTTCTAACTATCAACGATAAAGAAGAACAACAGTGGATATTTGACGTATATGGAGAAGAAAACTATTGGATCGGTTGCATTGACGTTGACGATAAAGGGAACAAACTGTGGGAAAATAGTGAACCAGTAACGTTTACAAACTGGGACCCAAATCCACTCTTACCAAAATCTGAAGCTCCTGAACCAAAGAACAGCTCAAACGGAAAACTATTTACTGTGCTTATTGGAGTAACTGGCAAGTGGCAACAAGTTCGTGATGGTAATGCAATTATCTCAATCACCAATAGCGCAATTTTGGAAAAAGAAGATCTACTCATCGGTTTAATGAAACCTGAGGAATAACCCGATGTTGATAAAAAGTGTTAACACATAATCACATAAGGAGTAATTCTAATGAAGTATCTACATTACTCAGCAATGTTTGTCTTAATATTTCTCATATTATTGTCTACAACGGTAGGGATTGACGCTGAAGAGAACAAACCAGATTCTAATGATAATACCCCTATCAGTCTATCAGGCAAAGTTGTGGATATTGAAGGGCAACCTATACCGGGATTTACATTTTCTATACAATCCTCACCAAATCCAAATATTGGTATTCATCACTCTATTGTTAGCGTTCCACATCTATCGACCAATAGACCAACAGTTAATAATACCGATGGAACGCAAATAAGTATGACAAATGTGAAAGCTGATGCAAACGGCACATTCAGTGTTTCCAAAATCAGACCGGGATATGTTAGTATAGCTGCTATATCCAAGGAAAAGTTTGATGAAAAGGAAAAATTGGAAAATAATCCACAACAACCACATCAACTTATTCGTCAGCAAATCCATGTTGTTGATTTAAGGTCAAAAATACAGATTGTTAGCATTCGTTTGAATAAGATAACATTTTATACACCTCAGAATAGAGGACCTTTCCCAGGACTTATGTTTGGTATAAAACCAGGAGTTAACCTTAAAGATGTAATCATCACAGTCAAACAGAGTCTTAAGATTCGTTCACGAATTGTTTATGAAGACGGTACACCTGTGGCAAATACGAGTCCTAATCTAATCATATATTATCATGGTGGACCATTTGGGGGTGGTAAAGGAACTGACCATATTACATGTAGAACAGATGCCGATGGTTATTTTACGCAAACAAGGGAAGAACCAGGATTTTATTCTATAAAAGCGAACTATGAAGGTTTTACTGGAGCTGTTGGTCCTTTTTTGCTTGATCAAAGAATACATCCAAGTGAACTTGTGATTAGACTTAATAGTAGTCCTAATAGTGAACAAACGGATAAGAAAAACACAGCAAAGGTAAATCCGGAAAAATCACGGGGATTTGTTAGAAATTTACTCGGTAAAGATAAATCCCCAGAACCAACAGATACAGATACAGACACGAAACGATTAATTTGGATCATAAATCCTGCAAATGGACACGCTTACGCCAAAATCCCATGTCAAGATTGGCATGGTGCGCAACGGAAAGCAATTGATGAGAATGCACATTTGGTTTCAATCAATGACCAGCAAGAACTTCTCTGGGTTCAAACAATCTTTACATATCCCCCCTATTGGATAGGACTAAACGATATTGAAGATGAAGGTATATGGAGATGGGATAGCGGGGAACCAGTTACGTTTTCAAACTGGACAAACAATAAGTATTTTAGGGACAATTCACCTGAATCGGAAAAGGATTTTGTTGCAATGGTATACAATAGTAGTTGGGAAGCTGTTGGACCTAATGTTGCTAATAGACCCAGGATACAATACGCTATAATTGAAAAGGATGGGTTAATATCAAAGATCGCAAAATCAAAAGATTCAACTGATAAATAGACAATGAATTTGGACAAAATTGCATTAAACATTATAATGTCTATTTATGAGATACGTTGTGGTAATACTGTATAATTTATGTTAACAAGTTGCCACAGTAAGCACAAGTATGTATATCTAAATTAGAATTATATGTTTCTGTTTCAGGTATAAGGTATGACTCATTATGGGTTATACAGTTCGTGTTTTTACATTTGTGGGTGGTCTCACTGATATTTCTTTGAGGAGGTTGTGTCAGAATAAGTTGTTCCAAACCCAATAAACTTGCTATAAGTGCCATTCGTATTGGTACAGCATTAGCAGATTGTTCAAAGTAAGCAGCGCGTGGATCATCATCTAATTCATAAGCGAGTTCATTTACACGCGGGAGCGGGTGCATAATCATAGCATCCGATTTTGCGTTTTTCATCACAGCATCGTTTAATAGATAACTGCCACGTACAGTTTTAGGATCGACATTTGCTGGTAGTCGTTCTTCTTGAAGTCTATTTACATAAATGACATCAAGTGTGTCAATAACTTCCGTGACGTTTTCTACTTCAATAGGATTTTGTCCGTGGACCTCTGCTAATCGAACCTGCACCCATGATGGCATTTGTAAACCTTTCGGACAGATGTGAACAAGTTTTCCACCGAACCTCGCGACTGCTAATGCAAATGAATGTGCAGCCCGTCCGTAGCGTAAATCACCACAGACACCAACGGTTAGACCTTGCACCTTTGATTTTCTGCGTATGATTGTAAAGAGATCTGTCAGTGCTTGTGTTGGATGTGCATGGCTTCCGTCTCCCCCATTTATCACAGGTATGTTAGCGTACTTTGCCATCACGCGCGCTGAACCCGCCCAGCTGTTTCGGACAACAATTATGTCTGCATAGTTTGTAACCATTCTTGCTGTGTCAGCAAGTGTTTCACCTTTTGTTGCAGATGTTGCCTGTGGGTCAGCGAATCCAAGGGTGCCACCGTTGAGGCGTTCCATTGCACTTTCAAAAGAAAGACGTGTCCGCGTACTCGGTTCATAGAATAGCGTTGCCAATAATTTGCTTCGACATATTCCCGCCCAGGTATCCAGTTGTGATTGCATACCTATAGCGAGCCGGAAAATAGATTCTATTTCAAAATTTGAAAAATCATCAAGAGTAATCAGATGCCGCATTATCACCTCAAATATAGAATTTCAATGTTCTTAAGAAGTTTACCAACTTCGGTCAATTATACATTAAAAAATAGAATAAATACAATCATTTTATACCAACATTATTAACGATTATTTTCTTGTATATATTCTTTAGATATGTTATTGTGAACAACGGACTGCGTGTGTTGTAGTACAACCTGTTAGGTTGTGCTACAGAAATGTCCAAGTAATTATATGCTTTACTAAATTTGATTTCTTGCTGATACCATACGCCCGAAGTGGGTGATAAAAAACTAAAGAGGGAAAAACCTATGAAAAAAACAGTGTATCAAAAGGTATGTGAATTGAAAACATTTACGTTTATTGTGGCAATTGCCACTTTGATAGTCGGATTATCTGCTTGTGAGCGGGTGTCCGAAATCATCCAACCCCCACAGAAGATAAGAGTAACGAAGTTTCTATCGGAGTTGTTTTGCCTTTGACAGGACACTTGGCTGCTGCAGGTCAGCTCATGAAAGAGGGTTACGACCTCGCTCTCGCTGAAATTAACATGGCACAACTCGGTTCTACCCAATTCAAGTTTATTGTTAAAGACGACAATAGTACCCCAGAGGGGGCGGTTGTGGTTTTCAATGAATTGATTCATGAAGACGGTGTGTCCGTTATTATCGGGCCCGCGACCTCAAGTGCAACTAAGGCGGTATTTCCGATCGCACGTGACAATCAAGTCGTGGCAATTAGTTCTACGGCGGGTGCACGTGGTCTGGGTGCAATCAGTGATTTTGTTTTTCGCGTCCCCCTCACGACAGATGTTGTGGCTCCCAGAGGTGTCAAGGCAACGCATGCGAAACTCGGATATCAACAAGTTGCTACGTTATATGATATAAACGATGAATTTTCCACAGATAGAGATGCGGCATTGCAGGAAGCTTTTACTGCAAACGGTATTGATGTGCTCACTACGGAGACCTTCCAGAGTAGCGATATTGACTTCTCTGCACAATTAACGCGGATACAGGCGTTGAATCCTGATGCTGTCTTTGTCTCCGCGTTGCCCCCGGAAAAACCGGGAATACTGATTCAAGCACGCGAACTCGGTATATCCGTTCCTTTTATCGTGAGCTCCTTAACGGATGTTGAGGTCCAAGCTGCAGGTGCTGCCGCCGAAGGTGCAATTACTTTTATCGGTTGGCTCCCCACAGATGACACACCCGGAAACCGAGACTTCGTTCAGAATTATACCGACACTTACGGTATGGAGCCAAATGCTTTTGCCACAGCATCATACACCACCGTCTATATTTTGGCAGAGGCAATTAAGAATGCACCTTCAACCGATTCAACTGCAATCCGAGACGCGCTGGCGAATATCAAAGACTTTGACACAGTATTTGGCAAATTCTCTTTTAATGCCGATGGAGATGCTGTCTATGAACCGAAGGTGTTGATAGTCCAAGATGGCACATTGCAACCCTTTGAGTGATCCTCTCCACTGTGTAGGTGCGGTTTCCTAATTGCACCTACACCCAAAACCGGTAGGTGCGGTTTCCTAACCGCACCGAGTGCGGAGGGCGCGGTGTGTGCGGAATCACGGAATTCGCAGAGGACGCGGTGTGGGTTCGGAAACGCGGAATTCGCGGAAAACGCGGAATTCGCGGAGAAGACTTCTGCAATAAATTGTCTTGCAGAGGATGCGCGTTCACTTAGCCATAAAATTACTTGCAGTGGTCTTTTCCGCGTCTTCTGTGTCATCTGCTTCAGGGATTTACCCCCTTTATCCCGACCCCCCAACCCCCGCAAGCGGGGGCTAAGAATAGCAAGCGAGGGGAATGCGTAAGTTTTGCTCCTTTTTGTGTGAGAAATAACTGTAAAATTTTTGTTTATTTTTTAGATTTCATAAGAATTTTCTNNTACGGTACGGTTTTGTTAATTCGTTATGCGTCCAGTTTTCATAAAGCTTCATGGGAGTTTTTTTAGTATTTTTTTGGTGCAATTTTTGTCGAATTTTGGTACGGTTTTTTTGTTTGTGTTTTTTGTGTTGCTTTTTGGTTTTGCATAGCGTTCTTGTTGTGTGATTATTCGTATATATTATAAGTGATTTTTAATGTATTTTGTAGTTTTTTGTGTGTCTGTTTATTGGGATTTCCAATATATATCCAATGGCTTTCAGCAGTGGGTTATCGGCTGATAGATCGGATTTGGGTTCGGAATCGTGGAAAGTACCCTCTGCGCCTTCCGTGATTCTGTCTGAACCAGGATTTTCAGGATTTTCAGGATTTTCAGGATTTACCTCAACAGGTTTTATTCCCAAAGTTGACATCAATCCGCATCAAAAAGCCTTGATAAGGTAATCCTGGTAATCTGTAAATCCTGAAAATCCTGGTTCAGACAAGTGAAAATAACTTTACTCATAATTCATGCCAAAAACTTTACAAACCCATGAAACGTTTCTGCGTTGATTTTTCGGCATTTCTATGTTACACTATGCAAAACGGTTTTTCTTCCACTATTGTAAAGTATAGACATCTATGCAAAAGAAACAAGATGCGCAGATAGAACATTTCCCTGACCGTAGTCTAAGACGTATGCTTCAAGATGGGGAATATGTCCGCGGGTTAGTGCAAATCATTGCACCCGACATAGAGGTGTTTCTTGACTTCAACAGGGTCACATATCGGATGCCGTGTCGCATTTAGCGTTAGCAGACGAGGATTTCGCCCCGCAAGTTTCGGAGGCCCTCCGGTATTTTGTGCAGTTGATAATCCATCGGCGTCCTCTTAACGAGCGCGATATGTTAGTAGATATTATCAGAGAACATATTCAAGACCATAAGGAGTTAGAAGCGATGGCACAGACAACAGCCGAATTTCTCATTGAACAAGGCAAAGCAGAAGGCATTGAACAAGGCAAAACAGAGGGCAGAGCAGAAGGTAAACAGGACGCGGTCCTCAAACTCCTGGAGTTCCGATTTCAGAACGTGCCAGTACCCTCTCACGTGAAATCAGCAATATCCATAACCTATCGCTCCTTGACACGCTATTAGAGCAAGCTATGTCTGCGAAAAGTTTAGAGGAAATTGATATACGTTCCTCCATAAAGTCAAAATGAAATTTGACAATTAAAATCGGGAATGTGTCCCGTAGGGTTGGGTTTCCCAACCCTACGGGACGAGGAACCTCGCCCCTACGATTACCAAAGTTGAACGTAAAATTTCATTAGGATGCACTTTAATTGAGGTCGAGCAGCGAATGATTGAACGTTTGATCGAACGTGCAAGTGAAAAAGAGTTATAACACCAAAAAATGAGAACGCCATCCCGCTAAAAACGACACATTGACTTGAAAATCCTTGCTATTGATTCCAGTTACGATCAGATCACAAAAGCCTCCTACAATTATCGAAATCGGCATGTTTATCCCTATTTAGAAGCAAAAGGGTTTGAAATTGTCCGTTGTCAGGGGAAATTTGCGCGTCGTATTTATCATAAACATTACGAGTTAGAAGGAACAGAAAAACATGAAAACACAAACAATGTACGAAAAAATATGGGAGACGCATCTCGTACGCGCCTCCGCAGATGAGGTGCCGATTCTCTATATTGACACACACCTTGTGCACGAAGTGACATCCCCACAAGCATTTGAGGGACTAAGGCTCAACAACCGAAAGGTGCGCCGTCCCGAACTCACATTCGCTACAATGGATCACAACGTGCCGACAACGGATAGAAGTCTGCCGATCAAAGACCTGATCGCAGCGAAACAGATGGAAACACTTGCACAAAATTGCGCTGAGTTTGATATTCCACTCTACGACATCAACAGTCCTGAGCAGGGCATTGTCCACGTCATCGGACCAGAACTGGGCATCACCCAGCCCGGAAAGACGATTGTGTGTGGGGATAGCCACACCTCAACACACGGTGCGCTCGGTGCGCTGGCATTCGGCATCGGCACAAGTGAGATTGAGCATGTCCTTGCCACCCAGTGCCTCTTGCAACACAAGTCGGAAACCTTTGAGATACGGGTTGATGGCACACTGCCTTACGGCGTAACTGCGAAAGACATTATCCTCTCTATTATCGGACATATCGGCATAGATGGCGGCAACGGTGCTGTGGTTGAATATACAGGTTCCACGATCCGATCCCTTAGCATTGAAGAACGGATGACGGTTTGTAATATGTCTATTGAAGCGGGGGCACGCGCAGGTATGATCGCCCCTGACGACAAAACATACCAATACCTCGCTGGCAAACGTTTCGCTCCGAAGGGTGAAGATTTTGATGCAGCAGTTGAACGTTGGAAACAACTCCCGACTGATGAGGGAGCGAATTATGATCGCACGCTAACACTTGACGCAGCGGATATAGCACCACAGGTGACATGGGGCACAAATCCTGGTATGGTGACCGATGTAACAGGACGCGTGCCAAATCCAGTGGACATGGACACAACCGACGAAAAACGTGCCGCAGAACATGCCTTGGAATATATGGACCTCCAACCCGGTACGCCAATGACGGATATTGCTGTGGATAGGGTTTTCATCGGCAGTTGCACGAACTCCCGTATCAGTGATTTACGCGCTGCAGCCGAGGTTGTGAAAGGCAGAAAAGTCGCAGATACCGTCAACGCAATGGTTGTCCCCGGTTCGCAAGCGGTCAAACGGCAAGCGGAAGCAGAGGGACTTGACGATATATTCCGCTCTGCTGGTTTTGAATGGCGCGAAGCAGGTTGTAGTATGTGTCTCGGTATGAACCCTGATATCCTGATGCCAGGGCAACGTTGTGCAAGCACATCAAACCGGAATTTTGAAGGCAGACAGGGTAAAGGTGGACGCACACATCTTGTCAGTCCACAGATGGCTGCTGCAACCGCAGTCACGGGACATTTCGTGGATATTCGAGAATTTTCACCTTAATTGAGGAAACAAAAATGGAAGCATTCAAAGAACACGTTGGACTTGTTGTCCCACTTGACCGAATTAACGTTGACACCGACCAGATTATCCCAAAACAATTCCTGAAACGGATTGAGCGGACAGGCTTCGGTGAATTTTTATTTTACGATTGGCGTTACCTTGAAAATGGCGACCCGAACCCAGAATTTGTGCTGAATCACCCACGCTATGCAGGCGCGAGTATCCTAATTGCAGGTGCAAACTTCGGTTGTGGCAGCTCTCGCGAACATGCCCCATGGGCATTGCAGCAGTATGGTTTTAAAGCGATTCTTGCCCCATCGTTTGCTGATATCTTCCGCAATAATTGTTATAAAAACGGCATCCTGCCTATCGCCTTGCCTGCTGACGTTATCGCATCGCTTAGTCAAGAAGCACACGACACCGAAGGGTATCGGTTAATGGTAGATTTAGAGGAGCAATCAGTTATTTGTCCTGATGGAACCGCACACACCTATGAAATCGGTGACTTTGAGAAGTACTGTCTGCTAAATGGACTTGATGAGATTGGTTGGACTTTGCAGTATGAAACGGACATTGCTGCGTATGAAAACAGGACCGCTTAAAAATGTCATACAAAGCCATCATATTTGACCTGTACGGTACATTGGTAGGAAATTTTAGTCGTAAAGCGTATGACCATGTCCAAGTTCAGATGGCAAAAGTCCTTGATGCGCCATACACAAAATTCTGGCAGATAAAGGCAGAAACAATTAAGGACAGATCTTTAGGAAATCTTACTGTTGAACAGAACATAGCAGAGATAGGTCGTCGTTTAAATATTAAAGTAGATAGAACTCAAATTGAGAAGATAGTTGCTCTGGGAAACGATTTTACAAAGACTTCCCTAATTCCCGAACCTGAGGTGTTAGATGGTTTAGATCGCCTTAAGCGTGGCGGGTTGCTTCTTGGACTTATCACGAACTGTAACTCCTCTGTTCCAATGCTTTTCCCCCAATCCGAATTAGCACAATACATTGATGCCTCTGTCTTTTCCTGTGAGGAACGGATCAAAAAACCTGCGCCCCGCATTTACGAGATAGCCTGTGAACGATTGAAAGTCAAACCAGAGGAATGCGTCTATGTCGGTGATGGCAGTAGCGAAGAATTGACAGGTGCTGCCTCAGTCGGAATGCAACCAATTTTGAAACGTGTTGATTTAACTGATGTCTACGACAAACATAGACCAGACGTTGAAAACTGGCAAGGCATCGTTATTGGTGAAATCTCGGAATTATTTGCTATCGTCCTTGAATTAGCATAGTTATGTCAGTTTTAATCAGTGTCTATCTTTAGAACCTGTTTTACTTCTCCACAATAATTCGCAAAACTGCATCCGAAAATGTGTATAGATGAATAAAAAATTTCTATAGTGGAGAATTAATTTGAGGACTTTATCTGATAAAGTCACACTTAATCTTGACGGTGATGCAGAAGTGTCTGTCACAGGCTGCATCGCACCGATTGAATACACGCAATACAACTTCCATATAGAGTGGGATGCATTGGCAAATTTGCGAGTCGCTGAACCAGAGAAGCAACATGCCGCATCCATTTTTCAGGCATTTCTTCCATCGGAACCGGTTTCGGTGGGTGATTGCTGGCAAATTGAGGCGGGTGTTCTGGGATTACTGAGACAACTTAATTCGAAACCGAGATTGGATTTGGACATCAATAACGGAGATTCGTATGGCTTGTGGGCATGTCTGCGTGCTTGCAGCAATGAAGTCGTGGACATCACCTTTCGCATCCATGCGGAATTTGTCATAGAGGGTGGGAGGTTCACACCTTCCCAGTTTGCTGGCCATCTCGTTATTGACCGAATCAAAGAAAAAATCATATTCTTTCAGATGCAGGTGCCTAATGGTACACTGAATTTTGATGCTTATTGGGATACAATCGGATCCGAGATCGGCTATTGTCCTCAAATGGAACTCTGCACAGGTACACCACCTCACGATGTCGAATTCACCGCGTCAATCACACAAGAAGAAGCCGAACACGCACTGATATCGTGTTTCTATAAGGTTCAGCACATTAACTGGGTATCGCTGGAGGAGGCTTTGGAGATGGCACCGGCACAGCAGAAACCGATCCACGTAGTCACATTAGATGGACCGCTTTTCGATGAGTCCTGCTGAGCGAGTGGCAAAGGTCTGAGGGCAGGTGTCCTCTCAAGAGACGAAATTATTGAATTTTTGAACGAACATTTCATTAACACATGGGTCCCCCACTCTGAATTGGGACGTGTCCGTCGTTTACGGGAACCGATTGCCAAAAGATGTGAGCGCGAAGGCAGGCCGTTTGATACAACTCACGCTTTGGCACAAGCCATCATGAGGGGATGGAATACCGGATCAAGAAAAGGTTCGCCGATGGATTCCTTCGTTATATCACCCGAATTTGAACTGATGGGTAAACAACAGTTCAATGAACTCACGAGGGATAATACCTCTCCAGCAAAATATTACCACCTATTTCTCAAGGATTCCTTGAAAGGAAAACAGCCCGGATTGGGAAACATTGTTCTTACCCGTGAGCATCCTGTTGAGGAAGTGCTGGACGTTTTTCGGACACCAACTGTCGGTTATTTAGATTACACTGTTGTCGTGATTGATGTCACGTCTTTTGAAAACGGCGGAACACTCACCATTGATATTAGAATCGGTAGGGCTGGTGGTGACGGCGAGTTTTATCTATTTGAAGAGGATGGCGAACTTTCCATAGATGAAGAAGAACCAAAAGATGCGCTTACTGGAACATGGGGGAACCCGATGATACATTGCAGATGATACACCGTTTTGACCGAGGGCAACGTTTTAGGTTAGGAGCTTCTGGCTATTGGGATGAAGGCGAAATGTGTACTAACGCATTCCTTGCAAAAATTTCTGTAGAGGAGAATTAAAATGAAAACTTTAGGAAACAAAATCGCACTTAATCTCAACAGCGACGCAGAAGTCAACGTCAAAGGGTTCATCGCACCGATTGAATACACACAATACAACTTCCACGTGGAGTGGGACGAATTGGCGAACCTGCATGTCGTTGAACCGGAAAAGCAATATCCTACCTCCGTTTTTCAAGCATTTCTCCCATCAGAATCGGTTTCGGTGGGTGAATGTTGGGAGATTGAAAAAGAAGGTGTGCTCACATTGCTAAGGCAACTTCATCCCGATCCACGCCTGGAAATGGATGCAGAAGACTCACAAGGTCTGTGGGCATGTCTACGCGCTTACAATGGTGAATTTGCCGACATTGTGTTTCGCATTTATGCAGAATTTGCTCTAAAGGGTGGTTGGTTCACACCGTCTCAGTTTGCTGGTCATCTCGTCATCGACCGAACCAAAGATAAAATCGTCCGCTTTCAGACGCACGTGCCTGAAACGACACTGAATTTCGATGTTGGATGGGATACGATAGGCTGTACGGACATCGGTTTCTGTCCCCAAATAGAACTTTATGCAGGCACACAACCTGAAGGTGTAGAATTTACCATGTCAATTGCACAAGAAGCAGCAAAACACGCACTTATTCTCTGTTTCTACAAGTCAGAACAAATTAACTGGGTGCCTCCAGATCAAGCAGTAGAGATAGCTGAACAAGAGGTTAAGCTCATTCATGTAATCTCAATAAATGGTCCATTAGCCGACGAGGCATGCTGAGGGAGCGGCAAAGAATTGAGGGCAGTTGTCCTCTCTGATAACCAAATCATTGAATTCCTAAATGAAAACTTTATCAATATTTGGGTAACCAATGCCGAATTAGGACGTACTCCCAGTTTACGCGAGCCAATAGCTAAAAGACGCGAACGAGAAGACAAAACATTTAACATTACAGATCCCTTAGCAAAAGCCATCATGGACGGATGGACAGAAGGTTCACCAGTAGATTGTTTAGTGATTTCCCCAGAATTTGATGTGATGGGAAAACTTCCACTTAATGATTTCTTTGATGACTGTTCGCAAAAGGATATTCCACAAGAGGATGCCTACCTTACATTTCTGAACGACTCCTTAGATGCAAAATTTCCTGGATTTGATGAAAATATATCGGATCCGCTATTGACTGGAGCAAATGTAACCCTCAATGAAGAAAATTTTGAGCAAGAGGTTTTACACATTCTTCGCGCACCAAAATACGGCGATCAAGATTATAATGTCATTACAATTGATGCCACAGCTTTTGAAAATGGTGGAACACTTACGATCGATATTCGGATGGGGAGTGCCAAATCTGGCGGGTCATTTGATCTGTTTGATGGCGATACCGAATTACCTACAAAAGGTATTCCTACCCAAGCACTAACATCCGTATGGGATATCCCATCAGGGCAGAGAGGAAAAATATGCTATCCTTTTGACGAGGGTAGAGTCTTTAATTTAGGTGCAACAGGCACTTGGTTTAGCGGTAAGGGAAACATAAACGCTTTTCACGCAAAAATATCTGTAGAGCCAAAAGATTTGAATTTCAATAAATGATGTTGGAAATACCCTCAGATTTTTCTTGATTTTTTCACAATATTTGTTATCATATCAGTAGGAAATTAATTGCAATATCAAGTGTTTAGTAAGTTTTACATCTGCTGCTGTATCATAATTCATACATTATTTTGAAAGGAGTTACAACAATGCAAAGCCACGAAGTAGATTATGAAATTTTTGGAAACGACATGCAAGTCGTTGAGGTTGAACTTGACTTAGGTGAGACCATCATAGCGGAAGCAGGTGCTATGAACTGGATGGAAGATGACATTACTTATGAGTCAAAAATGGGAGATGGTTCTGGTGATGGAGGAGGTTTGATGGGTAAACTCCTCGGTGCAGGAAAACGTGCACTCACTGGTGAATCGCTATTTATGACGCACTTTACGAACTCCGGGAGCAATAAGAGACGTGTTGCATTTGCAGCACCATATCCAGGACACATTATCCCTGTTGATCTGTCAGAAATAGGTGGACAACTCACCTGCCAGAAGGATGCATTCTTATGTGCTGCACTTGGCACTGAATTGAGCATTGCATTCTCACGTAGACTCGGCGCGGGCTTTTTCGGTGGTGAAGGTTTCATCCTACAATTATTACGCGGCGATGGCATGGCTTTTGTGCATGCGGGTGGAACAGTCATCAAAAAAGAACTTGTCAATGAGACACTCCGCATTGACACGGGTTGTCTGGTAGCATTCACATCTGGCATAGATTATGACATTGAAATGGTCAAAGGTTTAAAGTCAATGTTCTTTGGTGGCGAAGGACTCTTCCTTGCAACTTTACAGGGAACTGGAACTGTTTACCTCCAAAGTTTACCATTTTCCAAACTCGCAGACCGTATCATTGAACAAGTACCAAGAAGCGGTAACTGACATTTGGACTGTATCCACTGAAAAGAATACACGTTCAATTTAGAGATGAATTGGGTTGATAAATCGGGCAATACGGAATGAAATAATCGGAACAAAACATGAAGTGATTATTGTATGAATAAGGACCTTTTACAACTTATCATAGATTATGCTACAAAGGAACACGCCGAAATTACTACTGGACTGCTCGGTAAATCTAAAGACAATCTGGTAGCAATACTTTTGGACCTTCTCACGACCTATTACAACGACTTGAACTCTTCTGCTGTGCGTGAGTTAGTTGTAGCTGAAGTAGCCGGGTATCAACCCGTTCAGAAAAGTTAGGTTATAACGGTTTCCGACATAATACGCTTACAGGTATGTTGGAAGAATGCGAAATCAAACCACGTAATATTCGATCAGATTCCACTGCAAAGTCACCTAGTAAGTTAGATGGCGGGGGCAATTTCACAGATTACAGATGGGGAAAGTTCGAAAGACATCAAAAAGAAAACCCCAACATGCTGGCTGCTGGTTTTGTTGATGGCCGTCTCATTTATATATTCGAATTTAGTTTCAACGAACCAGTTTTCACATCCCGATTGCGAGAACAACTTGAAGACAAATTTCCGAATGGCGATATTAAGAGTCGGTATCTACGAAGTGCCTCCTTTATGTTTAAGCATTACAAGGATGCAGAGAGCCTGAAAACAATTTATATCGAGTCTAAGCAGGAACTCACTAAAGCGCAGCCGCACATAACTGGACCCTTCTTCAATTATTTAATGGAGATAGCAGAATGAATATTACTGACCAACATCACCTTAAAGGCAACTTGCTGGAGAGTAAGCAAATTACAGCGGACACACTCGGAGAAGGCAAACTCATTGAAGGCGACGTTCTCAGCATTCTGGGTAAAATAGATAATGATGTCGTCAATGTTGGTATGACTTCACCTCCTTATAACAAACAAGAAAAACATAAAGGATGGCTTGTTAAAAATGTGGTTTATGATGTCTACAAAGATGCTTTACCTGAACCCGAGTATCAACAGAACCAAGTAAATGTCCTGAATGAGATTTATCGTGTAACTGCTCCTGGTGGGTCGTTTTTCTACAATCACAAAATACGTTGGGATAGGGGTAACATGTATCATCCGATGGACTGGTTGCGCAAAACAGAGTGGACAGTAAAGCAGGAAATCATTTGGGATAGAATGATCGCAGGTAACATACGTGGATGGCGTTTCTGGCAAGTAGAAGAACGCATTTATTGGTTGTATAAACCCATAGGAAAGAAACTAATTGGCAAAGAATTAAGATCCTGCGATGCTAAGTTGACATCCATATGGCGTGGTGTACCTGAAGATGGTAGAAAAAATCGGCATCCTGCTCCGTTTCCCCTCTGGTTACCTGCTCGTGTGATAATTTCAATCTTGGAATCAGAGACACAAGGCATTGTATTAGATCCTTACATTGGTAGTGGCACGACTGCAGTTGCAGCAAAATTATTAGGACATAAATATATAGGTATTGACAGGAGCGAGGCATATATTGAAATGACGTGTGAAAGATTGAATAATGCTCCTGGAGAAATGTCAAAAATACGAGAGGAACAAGGGTTGCATCATGTGAAAGGAACTTTTAAGGAACGTAAAACGAAAGGCAAGCATGTGGGAAAATATCGCGACACAGATAACGAAAGCAAAATAGCTCAACCGACTCTCTTTGAACAATAATAACATAAAAAATTGAGTTTTGATAGTGCACTACCAATCTACGTCATTCGGAACAAAACATGAAGGCAGATACGTTCACTAACACTATTATAGTTGACGATACAACAAAAATATTGCCACAGTTAATCAAGACTGGCAAGCAGTATCAGGTGATTATCGCTGATCCGCCCTACAACATCGGGAAGGATTTCGGGAATGATCCCGAAGTGATGCCGATTGACAATTATGTTGAATGGGCAGAATCATGGATAAAAGATTGTCTTCAACTCCTCACAGATGATGGCTTGCTTTATTTATATGGTTTCCCAGAAATTATTGCAAGAATATCAGTCCGTTTTCCTATCCACGAGCAACGTTGGTTGGTGTGGCATTACACCAATAAAACAGTGCCATCATTGAAGTTTTGGCAAAGGTCACATGAAGCAATTTTGTGTCTATGGAAACCGGATATGCCGCGCACCAATTTGGAGATAGACCAAATTAGAGAACCTTATACCGAGAACTTCTTAAAGAATGCTGCAGGCAAAGTCCGAAAAGATACGCCTTCTCGCTACGGTTCACCAGGTAAAATAACAATCTACAACGCACATAAAAATGGTGTTTTGCCGAGAGATGTTATCAAAATTCCGGCTTTAGCAGGTGGTGCAGGGCGTGCTGAAAGATGGTTTGTTTGTAGAACATGTGAGTCTCAAATTTTTCCGCCTGCTGATCTATCTGAACACCGTGATCACGATATATTGAAGCATCCGACTCAAAAACCGATGGAATTAACGAGACGACTCATCCTATCTCGTATCAATGGTGCAGATGGCAGAGTACTTGTGCCGTTTGCTGGTTCGGGTTCTGAATGTGTCGTGGCACAAGCATTGAGAATTGAATATTTAGGCATTGAGATGAATCCAGAATTTGCCGATTTTGCAATGAAGTGGTTGGAATATGAACGTAAAGATCAGATAATACTTAAACTCTTTGAAAACGCAGCGAAAGTATGGAATAATAAATGTACCGATTAACAGCAAGAATGGAACAGACATTACGACAATATTTGGAAAAATATCATGACCTATTTGATGGTGGACGTTGTTCAGGTTGGGAATTAGAGGAACTTGTATTTAAATCCATTCAAGCAGATAGTACAGCAGGTCATCATGCTACTTGGCAGGAAGGAGGACATGATGATCAAGCAGATATCCGAGTTCGCGTGAATGGTGTAGTCTATCCGTTACAAATCAAATCTGGTGAGATTAAACAGATAAAATCTGGTGATGAAAAGAAACCACACCTTGTATTATCAGGACATCGGTTAGGGCGATTTGAAGGGAACTTTAAGGATATGACAGAATATCTAAATGAGGATAGGGCAAACTTTTTATCTATACCTTATCGCAAAGTAGATGATGATAAAGGAAGACACCATATTTACCAAATAGTATATGTTGAAGGAGTCTATCTTCGTCAACTCAACCCTTCCCAATGGGAACAAGTAAGCAGGTCCAGTTGGAAACAAATTAATCCTCAAGGTGTGATTTTTACGTTGCATCCTTCTATGAGTTAGCAAGTCTGGTGGCGGATACCTTTATCGTTAGTCAATCATTCGCCAGAATTTATTATCGGATGATAGGACAAAAGTATTATTGGAGTTGAAACCCTTATCTGTTTTTACGTTTGGAGTTTATGTGAAAATTCGTTCAATTAAAGCATATCAGGTTGACCTGCCGCTACATGAAGGCAGCTACAAATGGTCCGGTGGAAAATCTGTATCCGTTTTTGATAGCACTATTGTTGCTGTTGAAACGGATGCAGGCATTACTGGTTATGGTGAGGTTTGTCCGCTGGGGTCGTTTTATCTTCCCGCATACTCAACAGGCGTCCGCACTGGCATTGCTGAACTTGCACCGCACCTTATCGGCGAAAACCCGACACAACTCCTTCCGCTCAATCAACGCATGGATACAGCACTCAAGGGACATCCGTACGTGAAATCGGGAATTGACATCGCGTGTTGGGATATTCTCGGCAAAGCTTCTAACCAATCTATATGTACACTTCTCGGTGGTAGGTATGGAGAGGATTTTATGCTTTATAGGGCAATTTCTCAACAATCCCCTGACGAGATGGCAGAAAAGGTCGCCACCTATCGTGCAGAAGGGTATCGCAAATTCCAGTTGAAAGTGGGTGGAGATCCGAACACCGATATTGATCGTATCCATGCGGTTTCAGATTTAATGGAATTGAGGGATGTCCTAATAGCTGATGCTAACACAGGTTGGTTGATGCACCAAGCCGCCCGTGTTATACGCGGTGTCCGCGATGTAGATGTCTACATTGAACAACCCTGCCTCTCCTACGAAGAATGCCTTGCCATTCGTGAACGGACAGATCACCCCTTTGTGCTTGATGAGACGATCGATAGCATTCATGCGTTGTTACGCGGTCATGCCGATCGAGCAATGGATGTTGTCAATATCAAGATTAGCAAATTCGGTGGCCTGACCAAAGCTAAACTTGCAAGAGACCTTTGTGTTGAACTTGGCATTGCGATGACGATTGAAGATAGTTGGGGGGGCGACATCACAACCGCAGCAATTGCCCACCTTGCACACAGCACACCAACTGAATTTCTTTTCACAGCGACCGATTTCAACAGTTATGTCACCGTCAGTACAGTAGAAGGTGCGCCACAACGAGTTAACGGCAAAATGGCAGCGTCAACGCAACCCGGTTTGGGAATTATTCCAGATATGGATGTGTTAGGTGATGCTGTTGTTCAGGTGGAATAAGAGTATGGAAATCAGAATCCTTACTGCTGCCGATGTCCGAGCAGCCTTACCTATGCCCAAAGCCATTGATGCGATGCGGGACGCTTACAGTCAACTTTCTGCTGGCACAGTGGTCATGCCACCCCGACAACACCTCTCCACCGACAAAGGCATTACACTTGTCATGCCTGCATATCTCCCTGAACGTAGTGAATTCGGTATCAAAGTAGTTTCCGTTTATGACGACAATCCAGACTTAAACTTACCCCGAATTACCGCAACAGTCTTGGTCCTTGACCCAGAAACCGGTGCCCCCGAAGCATTCATGGATGGGACCAGTCTGACTGCAATTCGCACAGGGGCGGGTGGTGGCGTAGCAGTAGATATACTTGCACGGAAAGACGCAAAAACGGTGGGTCTGTTCGGAGCAGGTGTACAGGCAAGAGCACAATTGCAGGCGGTGATGGCAGTAAGAGACATTGAACATGTCAACCTTATCAGTCGCACACACGCCTCAGCAGAACAACTCGCCCCTGAGATTTCGGAGTGGTGGAAAGATGTCCCTGAAGTTGACATCGTTTCTACACCGCAAGAGGTAGTAGCAGATGCTGATATTGTTCTTTGCGCTACAACATCTGCCACACCACTTTTTGATGGCAATGATCTAAAACCAGGCACACATATCACAGCCGTCGGCACATTTGTGCCAGAAAAACGGGAAGTAGATACGACAACAATTAGGCGGGCGAACCGCATTGTTGTAGACTCGCGGAAAGACTGCTTAGAAGAAGCGGGAGACCTGATTATACCCAATGCTAATGTAGATGCTGAAATTGGGGAAATCATCAACGGGGATAAACAGGGACGTCAATCCGACGATGAAATCACGTTCTTCAAATCGGTAGGCGTTGCAGTACAAGATGCCGTTGCAGCATCTGCAGTTCTTTCCGAAGCAGAAGCAAAAGATCTAGGCACTATCATTGATATGCTTCAATGATAAGCGACCACAGCCTATTCTGAGGTTAGGGTCTTGTATAGACAATCTACTTGATCCTATTGAGTTAAGAGATAGGTGATTATCTGTGCAGCAACTTCGGCTTTCGGATCATCTTTATGTACTGTTTGAAAGACAATCGCTAATCTTCCACGATCCCCATCGCGCACAATGACTGGATCTGCTAAGGTTGCCTGAGGAGTTCCAGTATCGCTTGCAAGTATTTTTTCAGCAAACCATTCATTTCCAAGCTGATCTAAAGGAAAAGGTCTGTCAGATCTAAAATGAATCATACTTGGGGCTAACCTACTACCTTCTGCTGTAACAAACATGTCTACGTTGTGTTCATATACATTAATCTCAATTTCAGGGAGGTCCATAAGGTTCTGCATAGCACCACGTTCGTTGGCTTTACCTTCTGAACTGTTATACCCAAAATAATCCGCTTGATTCAAAATCGTATCACCATCTTTGGATTCAATCCAGTTTTCAGCAACAGAACCATCGGGTTGTGCATTTCCAGAGGGATAGATTGTCGAAGGTAATACACCGTAGAGGATACAAACATTCACAACCCCGTTGGCAGTTGTTTTAAGCATCCAGTCTTTAACAGATTCCTTACTTTCCGTAATCTCCACTTGGATACTTTCTAATTCTAAAAGGAATTTCGTCATTTCTGCTTCATTTTCTGCATCATCTTGGTCTATCCACAAGGTTTTTCCGATATAAATCAAAACATCTACTGTACCGTCTATAGGTTCAACTGGTATAGTGTCTGATGATTCCTGTTCTGCCGATTCTGCATTCGGAACAATAGGTGTCTCCACTTCATACATTTTATTGCAACTGGTAAAGGTAACCGTCCAACCAAATAGAATGGCAATAACTAACAATTGGTATTTTCGCACTGATAATTCTCCTTTAATTATAACATATCAAGATGCTCCTACAAGACTATAAGGTATGTAGAGACATTCAATTGTCACCCAGCATTATTGTTGGAGGGGTTTCTAACCCCGATTTATGCTGCTGTATATCTCAAATCGGGGTTAGAAACCCCTCCAACAATAATGCTGGGTGACAATTGAATGCTTCTAAGATGTCCCTTCTTTTTTCTTGTGTTTCCATTCATGCAATGGTATAATAAAACATAATTAAAAGGTCTGATATAGTATAGCATACCTAAATCCAAAATCCAATTTGTTCTTCTAAATATCATAAATTTATGAATACTTATGATACACATACAACTATCCTCTCAAACGAGGAAGTCGCAGAAGATCATTACTTGCTACGTTGTAAGTGTGCTGAGATTGCAAACTATGCACAGCCAGGGCAATTTGTTCATGTTCTTTTATTAAATGGAGGCGGACTTTTACTTCGCCGCCCTTTTACAGTCTATACAATTGATGGACATGAAATTACTATGCTCTATCAGGTCATAGGTGAAGGAACGCAGCGGTTATCGGAGATGCAGATAGGTGCTCCACTACAAGTGTTGGGACCGCTTGGTAATACGTTTGACATAACAAACACACCTAAACCTGCTATTTTAGTAGGCGGGGGTGCGGGTATCGCTTCCCTAATGTTGCTTGCTACGGAATTGCGGAAACAAAACATTCTAACAATCGGATTAGTCGGCGCACAACATCACAGGCGATTGCTCAGTATTGAGGATTTGAGGGAAATCGGGGTTACTGTACATATCGCAACAGATGATGGAAGCATTGGGCACCACGGATTTGTTACGGAGATTCTAACTGAAATTCTACATCAAAACGACTTGAACAATCCAGTTATCTATGCGTGCGGCCCACATGCCATGCTTGCTACTGTCACAAAGATTACAAGCGAATTCGGTGTTCCAACACAAGTTGCTATGGAGAATCGAATGGGGTGTGCTATGGGAGTGTGTCTCGGATGTGTTTGCCCGGTCCGAATTGATGACAATCTCATTGAATATCAACGGGTATGCACAGAAGGTCCCGTTTTTAATGCGACAGACATCGCTTGGGAAATATAGAAAACTGAAGAATAGAATAAACTAAAATGAAACCGAAATTCTACCAAAAACTAATAACGACAAGCCTTGATGGTGAACTACTTACAGACGATTGCTGTGAAAAGATATTATCTTCTACAGAAGTGGAATTGCTACCGCTATTAGATGCAGCATATCAAGTGCGAAAAACATATTTTCAAAAGACTGTCCAACTGCATATACTCAATAACGCACAAAATGGTAAATGTCCTGAAGATTGCCACTACTGCGTTCAAGCGAAAACTGCATCAACAGACCTTGACACCTATACATTAAAACCTGATTCCGAAATACTTGCAGAAGCAGAACGCGCCTATCAATCCGGTGCGTATCGTTACTGCATCGTGATGAGTGGTCGTGGTCCAAACAGAAAACGCGTGACACAGTTGGCAGAAATAGTGCAAAAAGTAAAATCACGTTACCCAATTGAAGTGTGTCTGTCTGTGGGGTTGATTGATGAATCTGCTGCGCAGACTTTGAAAGCAGCAGGTCTTGATCGGTTAAATCATAATCTCAACACATCTGAATCCCATTATCCAAATATTTGCACTACACATACTTATCAGGATAGAATGAACACGTTACGGGCAGCACAAACTGCTGGACTTGCCTGTTGTTCAGGTGTCATTGTTGGGATGGGTGAGACAAACGAGGACTTAATTGAGGTAGCAAAAGAACTTCGCAGACTTGAGGTGGCATCTATTCCCGTCAATTTTTTCCTTCCGATTGATGGAACTATGTTAAAGGATACGCAAACATTAACACCTGATTATTGCCTGCGTGTGTTATGTTTGTTCCGGTTCCAAAATCCGAGTGCAGAAGTCCGTATAGCAGCAGGTCGAGAACATCATCTACGTGGTATGGAGGTAATGGCACTCTACCCAGCAAATTCCATGTTTTTAGATGGATATCTCAATGCGAATGGCAGTGAAGCGTCACGTACGCTACAGATGATAGAAGATGCGGGATTTACTATAGAAACGAATGGCGATATTTCAGACTTCATGCATCAAAATCAGAATGCAAAGAAGAATGTACTACTGAAAAAATTAGAAGTACTTCGTCCGAACATGGAAGCCAATACATAATAAGATTCCCAATTGTGAGTAAGAATACTTTCTGATATGCGAATTATTTTAGAGGAAAATCTTAAAAAGAAACTTTTGAGTCTATATCACTTACTCAAAACACAGCATGGTACTTTGAGATGGTGGCCAGCTGACACACCATTTGAAGTTGCCCTCGGTGCTATCTTAACACAAGCAACTGCATGGCGAAATGTTGAGAAAGCGATAGACAACCTCAAAACCGCTGATGTCTTCACTCCAGAACAAATTCATGCAATCAGTCAAGATGAATTAGAAGAACTGCTCAGACCATCTGGATATTATAAAATGAAGACAAAAAAGGTACGTGCCTATGTTAAACATATTATGAAACGACCAATGCAAGTGATGTTTAAACAGGATGTACCTGAACTACGTGATGAGTTGCTTTCCATTTACGGTGTTGGACCGGAAACGGCAGATTCAATCATTCTCTATGCAGCTGAAAAACCGAGCTTTGTCGTTGATACATATACTTATAGACTTATCAGTCGATTGGGATGGGTTGAAGGAAACTTTCACTATGAAAGGCTCCGTGCATTATTCATGGATAACCTTTCACACAATGTTGATCTTTTCAATGAATACCATACATTGATTGTTCGTCATGGTGCAAGAGTGTGTAAAAAAACACCACAATGTATTGCATGTAGCTTGCAAGCAAATTGCACTTTTTTCAGAAAAAATCTGTCCAGGGTTATTTAGTTTTCTGCAGGTTGGGATAACCATCTGTAGGTCGGGTAGAGCTTGGGAAACCCGACAGGAACGAAACGTGTCGGGTTTCCCAAGCTCTACCCATAGGTGTCAATTAGGAGCTACTCTACCCTATTTCCCTCTTGTTGGAGGGGTTTCTAACCCCGATAGCAGAGTGGAATGGCATAAAATCGGGGTTAGAAACCCCTCCAACAAGAGGTTCATTTCTTAAATTGACACCCGGGGAATGCTATATAGCATTCATACCGTTGATTTATGGGTTTCACTGCGCTCTACCCGACCTACGGAAGAAAGGCAAAAAAATACTTAGAATTGGTATTACTTGAAAGCAAGGCAAAGTTTGAGAAAAATATGGATACAAAGTTTTCAATAAAACATGCTGGAGAGATAATAAACCACCCATTTCCACCTACGCGTCCCGATGTAAAGATAGTTGAAAGTTCTGATCGGATATATGAAGTTGATTGTCAGGAGTTGCAGTGGTGGTTTGCTATCCCCAAAATGGATGAAACCTATATGTGGGCGGATTACGATGGCGAAACACATAAATTAGACGCTGTAACTCAGATGATTCCTACCATGCCCGCCATTATACGTGACATTGACTGTGTTGAAATCCAGTTTAATGAATGGCTTGCAAAAGAGTGGCCTCCCTCACCAGATTTGATGTACGTGGCCATTGATGAAATCCATACAAGATGGATCGCTGTCGTCAATACTATTGACGGTAAGCGGATCTTCAATACAATTGGGGACGAATGGTTTGAAGAACAGTGGGGTGGACCGTGCAAACGTAGAATCGTTGATGATGGACGTTACGAATTGCAATCAGATGGCTCATACAAAATCACTGATGGGGTGGGATTAGGCGCGGGAACTTATGATGTTACGATAGAAGGTAATACATTCCATTGTCTAAGGATTTTAGATCCCGATATTGACGCTGAACATGGTGGAGAGATGTGTGAGGTATATATTGAAGAAGGGGGACGCACCGTCTTCTTTAGAAGATATGATGGACGATTTCTACGTGGACATGATTTGATAGAAAAATTTCCGAATAATCAACGTATCATTGTTAACGACATCATATATGTTCATAGCAATTGCACAGGTTGGTTTCACGATACTTTCACACTTGCGTCTCTCGGTTAAATTATGATGTATATGCCATTTTGCAGTGAATGATGAAACAAAGTTTAACTATCTTTCCCATAACAACTTCTCTAATAATTGTAAGAATTACATAAGTTTGGAAGAATGAATGATCCCTAACCAACTAAGAATAGGACAATGAAAAGTTTTCCCTAAGTCCAATTAGAATAATTTCTGACCTATGGAGGTATAACAACGATGTATAGTCTGAAAAAGATCAAAATTGCTTTTTGCATTTTACTCCTGTCGTTTTTTCTTGTGTCAAATTCTGGAGTAGTCCTTGCCCAAGATATAACCAGCGACGAGAAAATAATTGAACGGTACAAGCTGATGCTAAATCAGAAACCGAAGGAAGGCAGTACCTTTGATAGGTTATATCAGTTATACCTTGAAGGGGATGGCTTGGAAGCAATGCTGACTGATTATCAGAGTCAAGTTGAAGCAAAACCTAACAACGCCAACCTTCAACTAATATTAGGACATGTTTACAAACGGCTTGGTAAAGATGAAGAAGCACTTGCGGCATATCAGAAAGCAGTTACCCTTGCACAAAATGATTACTATGCACATTTCGCTTTGGGACAATTCTGTGTGACACTACGCAAACATGATGAAGCAATAAAAGAATTATCACAAGCCGCGACATTATCTGAAAAAACGCAAACTATCTCCCCAGAAGAATTAACGGAAATTTACAAGGCTTTAGGTTATGCCTATTACAACCGTGATATGTTAGATGAAGCAATTCAGACATGGGGAAAGATTTCTGAACTTGACCCGCAGAACATCTTTGCCCGTATTGAACTGGCTGACCTTTTCCGTGAACAAGAATTATTTCAACAAGCAATCGCTCAATATCAAGCAATTATAGAAATAAAAAAGGACGACACGTATAGGAAATGCCTTAGTCTTCGAGAAATCGGTAAGATTCACGAAGCGACCGGTGCGTATGAAAAAGCTCGGGATGCTTATGATGACGCATTAACTTTAACTACGTCTGGCAATTGGCTCAGGAAAGATCTACAACAACGCATCATAGCAATATATTCTGCTGATGCAAATTGGCAGGAACTTATTACCTATTATCAAGGAAAACTTGAAAAAAGACCAAATGACCCAGAAATATACGGGTTGCTTGCATCAGCTTATGTTGAAAACCAGCAGCAGGATGAGGGTATCAATTCTTATAAAAAAGGTTTGGAACTTGCCCCGACAGACACAGGTCTACGTCTAAACCTAATTGAGGCGTACCGTAATTCAGAAAAATATGCGGAGGCTGCTGCCGAATATGAAATCCTAAGCGAACAACATCCTGATGATTATGGAATATATCGGGAACTCGGTAAATTGTATGTACAACTTGAAAATACTGATAAAGCTAAGAGTATCTACCAAAGAATGATTGATCGTGATCCGACTAACCCAAGCACACGCCTTATCCTTGCAGAAGTCTACACAGATCACGAATGGACAGAAGATGCTGTCACCGCATATCAAAAGGCTATCTCACTGGCACCCATGAACCTTGATTTCATTGAGTTCTTTGGAGAATACTACTTCCGACAAGGGAATCGCGAAAAGGCAATTGAGACATGGAAGCTGATGGTGGCTGATGCGAAAAGTACTGCTGAGAACTATGACCGATTAGCACGTTTGTTAGAAACTAAGGCATATACCGATGAGACTATTGAAGCCAGTAAAAAAGCTGTTGAATTGATGCCTGACACCTATCGTTATCGCGAAGCTTTAGCAAAACGATTGATGAGCAATAAACAATTTGATGACGCACTCAAAGAATTTACTGAAGCCATGAAACTTGCACCGAATCCGTTTTTCGCGGACCAGATGGACTCACAACGTATTGAGCTCTATCGTCGTCAAGGGACACTTGTAGAGAAAATTGAAGCTGTTGAACTGGAACTTGAAAAACCCGACTTAACTGCTGAAAACCGATTCGCAAACTTAAAACGTCTTACAAAAATGTATCTGAAGTTAGGGAATACGACCTACGCTCTTGAAATATTGTTAAAGGCTAAAGAACTCCAACCGAATGATGTAACGATCAATAGGTGGACTGCAGAGATATATGTTAAACAAGGTAGAAGCGATAATGCAATTAACATTTACGAACACTTAACGGAGATAGATAACACAAATGCAAGGGAATACTATTCTAAAATTGCAAACTCGCATCTTAAAGGTTTGGATTTTGAAAAAGCAACTGAGGCTGCAAAACAGGTAATAGCGCATAGTCCACGAAATCCTGAAGGACATCAGTTGCTTGCACAAATCGCGAAACAATCCGATGACTATGAATCTGCTGCGGAAAGTTACAAACAAGCCATTCGTTTGCGTCCGGATGCAATTGACATACGTATGGAACTTGCTGCTGTTCACAACCTTGCCGGAAACACGCGCCAGGCAATTGCACAATACTGGAAATGCTGGGAACTCAGTGACAATGTAAATGACAGACTCAATTACGTTAAACCTCTCATGAACGCCTATTATGATTTAGGTAGACGTGAGGAAATGGAAGAAAAACTAAAGCAGTTGTTAAGAGCCAATGCATCTGCAATCGCTCCGACTTTAGCACTTGCACAAATATATCACGATGAAGGAGACCTTACGAGTGCCAGATTCCAACTTGCGCGAGCATTAGATAGACAACGAGAAAACCCAGAACTGTTATACCAGCTTGTTGAAATAAGTTTAGACCTCGGTGATACGCAAGAAGCATTGAATTACCAACAACAACTTGTAAAATCCGCACCTGACCCCGTCCATAAACAGAGACTTGGGCAATTGTTGTTTGATGCTGGACGTGAACAGGAGGCAATACAAGCCTGGTCCCAAGTGCTTCATGCAAAAAACCAGACTTTTGATGCTGAAATAAAACTCGCTAATCTCTTGATACTACACGGCTTGACAGAAGAGGGATTATTTGCTTTAGACAATGCAGCTCAGAAAGTAAAAGGCCCTGACACACATATTCAACTCTATAAAATCGGTGCTAAACTGGTTGAAATTAACGAACCGGATCGAGCGATACCACACTTTACACGTATCTTAGAAATGCCCCGGATGATCCAAGTTTAGGCAGTGCCTCTAATAAAGCAACAAGTCCCGCTTCTGCTTCATCCAATTCGCCTTTAGTCACACAGATTTCTGCACCGGTTAACAATAACCCGTTTGCTTTTAGAATCAAACTTAATATGGCAGCCAATTTATTGCATAGAATTCGTCCGGACTATATGTATAGTCAAAGACAGGACTGGAATCCGAGAAACTTTGAAGAAGCACAAGCTGGGGCACTTGTACAGCTAAACTTTATCATGAAAGAGAAAGGAAAACATGATGAGTTTGTTGCACAATATGAGGAAAATGCTGCCAAGAATCCAAAAGATACCCAAACACTTGAGTTACTGGCACAACTTTATATCCTAAATAGAAACCATGAAAAAAGTCAACAAATTACCGAAAGACTCATTGCTGCATCTCCGAATAAACCTGAATATCTAACTTTGCAGATGGAGAAACTACTATCAGAAACGGACTTGGATCTTGAGAAATTTATGGAACAACTTGACAGAATGTCATGGATGACACCAGAAAGTCGACAGGTTTACATAATAGAAACTATAACAAGCTTTCGTTCTCAAGCACGAACTAAAGATGCCGAAAAATTGTTTAACGGACTAAAAGATGATTTAGTTATTAATGACATAACTGCATATCGGTTAGTTTCTTTGTACGTAGATTTTGGAAAAATTGATGACGCAAAGAAAATTTTAGACGAATTTCAGTCAACATCTACAAAACCACCATCTTCAGGCATTTACAACGTTCTTGCGCGTTGGTATCTTAAAGAAGGTAAAATTGACGAGGCTGTCGCATTCCATAAGAAATATTTTGATAGTTCAAAACCACGTAAGGTAAACCCGCGCCGAACTACGACACTGGGTCGTTCAAATTACTCTTATAGTGGATATAGTTCGCCGCAGTACACTTTCCCATCTCCTACAACATATTATGACTCAAGCCGTTTGCAGTATCTACAAAGAGTCTTCAACGAATATTGGGTTATAAATCAACATCAAAAATTATATGATGTATTTCAATCTGATCTGGATTCTGCTAAAGGTAAAGACCGTATCTTTCCTGCTTTGGCTATCAGTTACTTTTCTTGGTGGGAAAATAAACGTGAGGGGTCACATAAAATTCTTGCAGAGTTACAGAAGGAATTTCCAGAGGACCTGACTCTCAAAAAAAATGCTTTATTTGTTTCAATACATTCAGGGGAACATAAAACCGCATTATCTCTGCTAAAGGAACTTACTGAAAATGACCCAAGAAATCGACAACAATACTATGATTTAACAATACAAATCGCTGTACATATTGGTGATTCATTAACAGTTAGAGAGATGATAACGAAAATACTAAGTTCACCAGTAGGTGTACGGAGTTGTATCAGTTGTCCCAAAAACTTCAACAGTCAGGTTTAACACAGTCGGCAATTGCGGTTGCACAAAAAACAATGACTTTAGCAATGAGAGAACGCGACGCTAATTTTCTCGCACAATTAAGTCAACATTTAGACAACCTCGGACGTGGACAAGATGCAGCACGTATTGCATCCCGAGCTTTACGTTTTTCCAACCAACGCAATCGCTACGGTCAAACAATATCTTATTATAGCATACAACAAGCAGCTAGACTTGCCAATCGTTCAGCACCTACTATTAACCCCGCGACGAAATTAGAAGAGGCAGTAAAGAAAAATCCAAATTCCATACAAGCTCATCTAAAATTAGCCTCATTCTATGAAAACAGAAATCAGATCCAGAAGGCTTCAACTGCGTATGAGGCTGCACTCAAACTACGACCTAAAGATTACAATATAAGGAATAGATATGCACAGATGTTGCAGCGAAATGGACAATCCAAAAAAGCAGTATCTCAATATGTCATTCTGATGAAAGAAAGTAGTAATTTTCAAAACATCTACTATAATTATTGGGAAATATTGAGAGCTTTTACGGAGGCAAATGAAGTTGATAAATTAGTCTCCATAGTCAAAGAATTAATTGAAAGTGACAAAAATCATAATTCAAGAATATTCCAGTTTGCAACGAGTGCAGCCGAAAGGTGCAGAAGTAGTGAAAAACCAAAGGCAGCTATTGAAATCTATGAAAAAATGTTAGAGAATGAAACGTATGACGTATCACGAAGTTTGGCAAGTGTTTATGCAGAAATAGGTGAACGGGAGAAGGCAATCAAACTCTTGCAGGAAAAATTAAAGGATGTAGGTTATGCTCAACAGGTCGGAATATTAATCCATCTCTCACAATACAATGAAGCACTGGACAGTATAAAAACCTATACTGTAAAGTCCGAGGAACAGATCAACGATGATGAAATTGAACCTTCTCTACTTTATTTAGTGGCAATTGGGAAAATTGTGTTGGGAGATTTAGAGGGTTCGGACTCTTTTGTTAACGTACTCCTTGAAAATATATCTACTCAAAACAGATCCCAATGGTTAAATACCATTGCGGATACATATAGAGAGAAGAATGATATTGATCGTGAAATTCGAATATTAACAGCAGCAACTGAAGAAATTGATCCGAACTACTCTTGGCAGCTTTCGGATACATATCGTAAACTTGGTGATGCTTATGCAAGAAAAGGGGATAAAGATAAAGCAAAAGAATTCATCCAAAAAATGGGAATTCAACGACAGATGCGGCGCACCGGCGCACCGTCTTATTATGAAAAAGAGAATATTGCACGAACCTACATGCAATACGAAATGTGGGACGAAGCAGAAGTACTATTGACAGAGGTGATGAATGACCTAAATTCACAGCAGTATTATCGTGAAAACGCTCAAAAACAATTAATGACAATTCAACAAAAGCGGGGTGGTTCCACAACAAATCAAAATAAGAACCCAGCTGCAACGCGAATGAACATTCCTCTCCAACGTTCATTGGCACAAGAACACAGGCGGCAAAATCAGATACCAGAGGCAATTCAGATATACGAGCAGATAGCCAAGGTGTTGCCCGAAGACCTTGAATCGCGCTCACAACTTGCCAGCCTCTATTCACGTCAAAACCAACACGATAAAGCTATAGAAACTTGGAAAGCACTGGTTGAGGTAGACCCTGAAAATACGAAATATAAAGATGGGATCATCAACGCATATCAAAGGGCAGGAAGATACACTGAAGCGATAAAACTCGCTCAAGATTATGTTCAAAAAGATACCGATACAGGTGTTCATTACGCTCGACTTGCAAGACTCTACGGAAGCAACAATCAGACCGATAAAGCTATAGAAACATATAAAAAAGCACTTGAACTTACACCTGAAAATGCAAGCGTTCATCAGGAATTAGCTCAACAATATATGCGTAAGAAGAATTGGGAGGATGCAAAGAAATCTTTCAATGCTGCTTTACAATACGCAAGACCCGGAGGAGAACAACAGAATATTCAACGACAAATCATGGATGTTTACCGTCAACAAGGAAAACTTGATGAATTTCTTAAGGAAGCTGAAAAGAAAGGCACACTCAGCTTTGATATGCAAAGAGATATTGCCCGTAACTACTATAATCAGGGCAAATTAGATGAAGCTGCAAAGTCCTATGAAAAAGCTCTTAAGATGACAACCCATCAATATATGCAGCAGGATATTGAACGTCAACTGATAAATATCTATCGTCGTCAAGGAAAATTGGAGGAGAAACTACAGGAAGCTGAAAAGAACAATACGCTTTCTTTTGCTATGCAAACAGAACTCGCACGCTATTATAGCAATAAGGGCGAATCTGAAAAAGCTATCAGTGCCTATAAGAAAGCAATCGACATGACTACAAGAAGTTATGAAATGGATAATATCCACAGAGAATTGATGCGGTTGTATGTGAGGGGAAATGACAATGATGCAGCCATTCAACTATATGAATCCATGAAACAGAATACATCATCCGGAACTTCTGCGAGTTATTCCTCAAACAAATTCATGATTAGTTTTGGAGAGGATAAACCACGAGATACCTTAATAAATGCATTTAAAACTCAAGAAAAACTTGATTTTCTAAAAACTCATTTTACTGCAAAACTGGAAAAGAATACTAACGATACTGATAGTCTCGCAATCGTCGCAGAGATATATAGAAAAACTGATGACCATGAGAAAGCAGGAGAAACATACCTTGCCCTCAGCAAAGCAGACCCAAGTAATATACGTGCATATTATTATGCAGCTGCCGTATTCAAAAATAGTGGGAAGTTGGAACAATCAAATAAACTGTTAGAGCAGGGTGATTCAGTCTTTTCATCAAGCAACAAAAAACAAGACTTCTGGTTCCTCTGTGCAATTGGAACGATATGTTATGATAGTAGATTGTACACATCTGCAATAGACATTTTTAAACAAGCAGTAACAGCTAAAAGCACACATTCTCACGGAGGCAGGGATAGAACGGAAGAAGAAATCCTATATGACCTAATAGGTAAAAGTGCATTTGCAATAAAAGAGTATGAAGTTGCAGCGGAAGCTTATCAGGATTTAAAGAAAATATCACGTAATGCATCCAAAAAGAAAAATGCAGAAGAAGCAATAAAACGTGCATATCAGGAAGGAAAACTATATGAGAAACAACTTCCTGAACAGATTAAGAAGGTTGAAGAAAATCCCAATAGTGTTGATGCGCGACTCGCACTTGCACAGAACTACGAACTAAGTGGTAAACTTGATATGGCAATAACTCAGTACGAAAAGATTGGCGAACTTCAACCGAAGCAAGCACAATGGCACAAAAAAGTCGCAGAATTATATGAGCAGTCAAATACAACCAATGTACAGGAACGTTTAGAAAAAGCTGCTGCAGCCTATGAAAAAGCAATTACCCTTGAAACAACTGCTTACGAACTCTATACCGCTTTAGCAACAATATATAAACGACAAAACAAGCAAACAAAAGCTGAAGCTGTGTATAGACAAGCCCTAACAGCATCCCTAAAACCATCAGAACATGACTTAGCCGTTCAAGCAATTTTAGATTTATACAAAGGAAATGAAAATATTGAAAAACGACTCAATATTCTTAAAGAACTTGCTACCAAAAAGGCAAACAGTCCCTTATTACACAAGATGTTAGGTGACAATTATTTAGAGTCTGATGATGAAAAAAAGGCTCTGGATGCTTACAAAAAGTGGTTTGAAATTCTTTCTAATGAACCCGAGCAAAGACATCATGCTGAGCACTATTTTGTGCTTGCTGAAGAACTGCTTAATGAGTTCGTAATGCTGGATTTTGCTTTAGAACTTGCAAAAAAGGCAGCTGAAACACGACCAAATTCCGTTTATATTTCCACATTAGGCCATGCATATCTTGCAAACGAAGAATATGATAAGGCATTGGAACAATTTCAACGTAGTCTGGGACTCCTAAATCAATCTGGACATTCACAGGGAGAAACAGAAGTCGGCTATCTACTTACCCGTGTCTCTCAAATACATAAACAAGCAAAAGACAAAGAAAAATACCTTGAGATGATGGGTAAATTGTTTGAACTGATACCTGAAAATGTCGGAAATCAGTTAGAAAATAACATGTCAATGGCAAAGTTTTGCTTGGATTTAGGAATGACCGAAAAGGCAAAATCACTCGTATTGAAAACAGGCTTTTTACCTGAAACCTCATGGGCAACAATTGGCCTCTTTGATAACACGAAAGGTGTCGGCTATAATACTGCTTATATACCTGAGGAAGAAACTCAGATTGACCTAACTGCGAAATACGATGGTGTCACTGGAGAAATAGGTTGGATACCAAGTGGGGATGTTGTTGTTGATGGTTTCTTTGATTTCGGTAAAGAAGAGAACTGGTATACCGCCTATGCAGCTATTACGATCTCATCACCCGAAGAACGTAATGCACACATCCGATTTGACTCCGATGACCAAGGTAAAGTTTGGTTGAATGGCAAGAAAGTATATGCACACAGAAGAACACGAGGTGCCGTAATTGATCGACGCACAATACCTGTGACTCTCACTCAAGGCAAAAATACTATCCTCGTCAAAGTCTGCAATGAGTCTTCACCATGGGGATTCTATCTACGTATTACGGATTTGGAAGGAAATCCATTTAATGATTTGAAAATAGCAGGGAATTAAGGGAATTAAGACATATTCAATCTTAATGGTTATGTGTTTTGTGTCCAATTTTAGAATATGGTTCTTATAAACCGTATTTGAAATTGGACACAAAAGTAGAATAAAATAGAAATCCTACCACGAATCCGTGCGGAATGGAGATGCAGGAAGGCCCTCTTTATTCATAAGGTTTGGTTCAGCGATCTGATTCCAACCGAACCGTACTGCAACTGGTGATTCAACTTCATCACTTGACACTACCACAGTATCGCCATCAACGACTGCGAGTGCATCCACAAACTGCTTATCTTCCCCTGCAATTTGAAACCAGGAAAGTGGTTCATTATCTCGTGATACCAGTCCACTACCTACATGGTCAAACCTGATGCGAATCTTATCACCTTCAACGTCTCCTCCCTTGAATAGCGGGCCGGAGTAGACAATATCGGTTTTGTTGTACGTTTTCGCAAGAGCCCATAGAGCAAGTCTTAGACCAACATCCTGTTTATTTCTTGGATGTATATCTCGGACGTTGCCGATGTCGGTTGTAACCACCATACCGGTATTTGGTAGTTCCAATGTGGCAGTTTGTGCTTCCCATATTCTTGGTAAGTGGGTCGGATCATTTCTGTCATAGCCACCCCAGGGACAAAGTTGGACAAAATAAAATGGGAAATCCCCCTGATTCCAAATTTCACGCCAACCTTTTATCAAGGCTTTCATCTTTTCGTAATAAGCCATACCTTCTTTCATATTTGATTCACCTTGATACCAAAGCGCGCCACGAATAGCATAAGGAACAAGCGGATAAATCATGTTGTTATATATCGCAGTGGGTCTACCTTGAGGATTCAAAGGGTGGTGAATTATTGGCATCTCATAGATGATACTATCGTTTTCTAAAGCTTCCCGTGTTTCTGCTATCCATTCTTCCATCTCTTTCATCTTTTCTGGAAGCCGATTGCGGTAGTTTCTATTGATGTCTTTGATTTCCTCGGCAATTGATGTAAGTGCGAGAACCAAATCAAAACCTTCTGGTGCTGTCCACGCTTCAATACGAGTGCCGCCCCAAGAGGCGTTAATAAGTCCAATTGGCACACCGATTTCCTTGTGAACATGTCTGCCAAAAAAGTAAGCTACAGCAGAAAAGTGTCTGACAGAATCTGGAGAGGTGGGTCGCCATTCAGCATTCACATCCGGTGATGGTAGACCAGAGCATTCTTTTGGTATATGAAACAAACGGATATTTGGATAATCAGCGGCTGCGATTTCTTCCTGACTGTTATTTGAGGTGTGGACACCCCACGCCATGTTTGATTGTCCAGAACATACCCATACTTCACCAAAAAGGATATTAGTGAATTCAATAGTATTTGTTACTTTCTTAGTGTCACTTCCAACAATTGTGAGTCTATAAGGTCCACCTGCTTCTGTGGCTGGCATGGAGAATTTCCAATTCCCTTTCTCATCAGCAACCGTGGTATTCCTATAAATAACTTCCCCATCATCTCTGACTAATGCAATTTTAATTTCTTCTTCTGCATCTGCCCAACCCCAAACCGGTACAGGCATTTCTCGTTGCAGCACCATATTGTTCCCAAAAATACGAGGAAGTTTAACCTCTGCCAGTGCGGAACTTTGTGATAGAATTAGTACGCTAATAAGAACCATTACTGCTAATTTCATAATATCTCCTATAACTATAGAGTTGTTGTGATTCCGGTATTTTTATACAGGAAATCATTCTGATTGTAAGTTGAGGATTGATGTTAATGAACTTATACCATTTCTAAAAAATAAGATGCCATTTGTCAAAATGTTCTGGTAGGAGCGACCTCCTGGTCGCGACCGGGAGGTCGCTCCTACCGAAGAGAGGTCCCCCAACCAGCAATAAAAGTGGAATTCCTTAATGGGACAATATTAATTTGAATTGGTATTATATTCTATATCTAACTACAGCGTATCTCATAAATGCAATTTTGTCCAAATTCACCGAATCGTGTGTCAGGTAAATCGGGGTTAGAACCCCCCTACGATTTATGAGATAGGTTGTATTTTTACTTTTAAAGACGTTGTTCAAGGTAACTATTACGTTGCATCACTCTATTGTTTCGTATACAGATTCCAAGTGCTTGTTTTGTTCCGACTATCACAACAAGTTCTTTGGCACGCGTGATGCCTGTATAAAGTAGATTTCTTTGTAACATAATGTAATGTTGTGTGTGTAAGGGAATGACAACTGCGGGGTATTCACTGCCTTGTGCCTTGTGGATAGTCGTTGCATACGCTAAAACCAGTTCGTTTAAGTCAGCCATATCATAGGTAACCTGTTTATCTGGGAACCTGACATTGACCTGTTTTTCAACTTGATCAATTCCGATTATCCGACCAATATCACCGTTAAATACATCGTAGTCGTAGTTATTACGGACCTGCATTACCTTGTCCCCGCTACGAAAAGCCTGCCAGCCTCGGACAGCTTGTTCGGTATTCGGATTTAATATATCTTGTAGACATTTATTTAGGTTTTCTGAACCGAGAGTGCCTTTACGCATTGGACATAGTAGTTGGATGTCGTCTATTGAATGATAGTTATAGTGTTTGGGTAATCTATCCGAAATTAGAGATGTAATTTGGTCTACGCAAATTTCTGGATCTTCCACTTCAATAAAGAAAAAGTTTCTATCGCTTGAACCGGACAGCTTAGGAAAATCTCCAGTATTTATCAGATGGGCATTTGTCACAATCATACTTTGTTGAGCTTGCCTGAAGATTTCTGTAAGTTTGACAACAGGTATCTTTCTTGATTTAATCAATCCATTGAGAACATTTCCAGCACCAACTGATGGCAGTTGGTCAGTATCTCCAATGAGGATAACAGTAGCACTTGTTGGGATCGCCTGCATAAATCTGTTCATTAACACAAGGTCAACCATTGACATTTCATCTACTATCACCACATCTGCGACTAATGGGTTCTGTCGATTGCGTTTAAATCCATTATCTTGAAAAGAAAACTCAAGGAGGCGATGTATTGTTTTTGCTTCTTTGCCGGTAGTTTCACTGAGTCGTTTTGCAGCACGTCCGGTTGGAGCTGCGAGAAGAATACTCATGTTTAGTTCTTCAAACAAACGAATCATGCCAAGTGTTGTGGTTGTCTTGCCAGTCCCTGGTCCGCCAGTGAGTATCATTGCGCGTTCTGTTAGGGCAGTATAAATTGCTTCCCGCTGCTGTGGTGCAAATTGGATGTCCATCTCATTCTCCAATTGCCCCAACGAAACGTTGACATCAAATTTGATGGCTTCCTGCTTGGTATTTGACAACAGTCGCTTAAATTGATTTGCCACTCCTATTTCTGCATAGTAGAATGGAGAAAGATAGATTGCACTTTTTTCAAGTGTTGTTGAAACTTGTTCAGACAACTGATATTCAGGTCGGTTTTCGGTTTCATCAATAATGTCAATATATTTTGTCTGTTCATCTGTTAATCTGTTTTCTGATTCGCTTTTAAGCCATTCGTTTACTATGTCTTGTTCAGCAATAAACTCAACTGTTCCGTCCTCTGATGAAAGGACAACCTCCTCTTTTTGTGTGAGTGCAAGAATACCCATTTCAATTACCTGCGTCTCTTGTTCTAATATATTTTCACAAGCATCAATCAGTTCATCTGCATGTTGGAAGACGTGCCCCTCATCAGCTTTTTGGCTAAGTACATACTTGATTCCAGCCTGAACCCGATGTGGATCATCTCTATGTATACCCAGTTTTTGTGCAATTGTATCTGCCGTGACGAACCCAATACCGTATATTTCATCTGCGAGACGATATGGGTTTTCTTTAACGATAGGTATTGAGTCATTTTGATATGTCTTGTAAATTTTTGTTGCATGAGCAGTACTTACATTGTGGGATTGTAGGAATAACATGACGTTCTTGATTTCACGTTGATCCTCCCAGGCTTGTTTTATCATTTTCACACGTTTGCTGCCGATACCAGGAACACTCCCCAATTTTTGGGGTTGCTGTTCTATGACATCAATTGTATCCAAACCGAATCTGCTGACGATTCGTGCTGCCATTTTTGGACCTATGCCTTTTATTAGACCTGAGCCAAGGTACTTCCTTATTCCAAGTACATTTGCTGGCTGTATAGTCTCGTACTTCTCAATCTGAAACTGTCTTCCGTATTTTGGGTTGTTCACCCACTCGCCGCTGAGTAATAGACTTTCTCCTGGATTGACAGATGCAAGGTTTCCTACAATTGTGATTAATTCCGCATGATCACGTGCAGAAAATCTCCCGATTGTAAAACCTGACTCAGGATTTTCAAAAACTATTCGTTCAAGAATACCGTTTAGTGTTTCCATGTTGTTTTCCACTACTCAAACAATAGTTCAACAGGGCAGGAAAACCCGGGTACTACATTGTCTCCAGTGAGTGTATCTTCTTGTGTGAGTATTTTGATGTCCGTTTTAGATTTATATACAGTCACTGTGTATGAAACGGGATCAATTACCCAAACAAGAGGTGTTCCAGCCTCCAAATAAGCAAGTGCTTTTGCAGTGACTTGTGACTGTATATCTGATGGGGAAACAACTTCTATCGCAAGGTCTGGTGGTATGGTGAAACCTTTTTCTTTGTCACCGCTTATTCGTTCATTTGAAACATAAGCAATATCAGGTTTCAATACACGTTCTCCTACCTTAAACGAAGTTTCTAAAGAATACAAGCGTCCAATTTTATGTTCTCGGACATAGTCTTGTAGGTGCCAAATGAGGTTTAGTCCAATTTCACCATGTCGTATTGATGCGGCTGCCATCGGAATTAATTCTCCTTTAACGTATTCAAATCCTTCCACATCATTCTCAAGGAATTCCTCTAACGTCATTGATGTGTGCTGTGGAGATAAATGTTGTTGCAGTTCTTGCATTGCTATTTGCATCATTTTCTACCTCTGCTATAGGAAAAGACTAAGTTACATTAAACCCATTGTCATAAGTTTGCCATTAGTTTACGAAATGCGTTGAGTTGTGGTGCAATTATGTGAGGTTCATCCATTTTGTTCTCAAGAGCTTCAATCGTTTTGAATCCGTTTCCTGTGATAGCAACAACAACTCGCTCATCTCGTTTGATATGTCCATCGTCAATCAGTTTTTTTGTGACGGCAAGTGTGACTCCTCCTGCAGTTTCTGTGAAGATACCTTCAGTTGCAGCAAGGAGTTTAATGGCTTCGACGATTTCATCATCTGTTGCATGTTCCCCGACTCCACCAGAGTTTCTGACAGTATCTACAGCATAAATACCATCTGCGGGATTTCCAATTGCAAGGGATTTTGCAATTGTGTCAGGTTTTACTGGATTAACGAAATCGCTATTATCTTTGTAAGTATTGACAATTGGACCACAACCCTCTGCTTGTGCTACGTGTATTTTTGTATTTGGTTTGTCAATTAAGTCTAACAGATGAAATTCTTTTAGTGCTTTACCGATTTTCGTGATGAGGGATCCGCCTGCTGCGGGTGCGATAATGTGGTCTGGTGCTTCCCAACCGAGTTGTTCAATAAGTTCAAAACAGAGTGTTTTTGAACCCTCCGCATAATAGGGTCTGATATTGATATTTACAAATGCCCATGGATAAAACCCCGCGATTTCACTGCACAGACGGTTTACTTCATCGTAGGTACCCATAATACCTACGACTGTTGGTGCGAATACCTGTGATGCTCTTACCTTACCCAACTCTAAGTCTGCTGGAATAAATATATAACAATTCAAATTTGCGACAGCAGCGTGTGCAGCGACTGCATTTGCCAAATTACCGGTTGAAGCACAAGAGACAGTATCAAAATCAAATTCCTTTGATTTGCTCAAAGCGATGGATACAACACGGTCTTTGAAAGACAGTGTTGGATGACACACAGAATCGTCTTTTACATATAACTCTTTGACTCCGAGTGCATCCCCAAGATTTTTTGCGCGAATTAAAGGTGTGAATCCAGAATTGAGTCCGTCAGTTGGTTCTCCATCAATAGGTAACAGATCAACATACCTCCATAAACTTTCAGGTCCTTTTTCAATAGATTCTCTGGAGATAGACTTATGAATTACTTCATAGTCATAGTTAACCCCTAACGGTCCGAAGCAAAATTCGCAAACATGTAACGGTTCCTTCGGATACTCACGATCACACTCTCTACATTTTAAACCTAAAACTTTTCCCATATTCTCCTCCAAGAATACAACGTATCATTATTTATGTGTTGTGTTAGTTCATTTATGGTCTACTATTTTCACTTTTTTGTCAGGATGGTTAAGCACTTGATTACTAACACAATTTGTTATTTATGTTTTCATAATAGTATAGTAGACTTTAGAATTAATCTGGTATTCGGTTAGGAAACCGCATCTGCCAGCGGTGTTGTAGCATAAACTTCCAGTTTGTGCATATCGGTGCGCAAACTGGAAGTTTACGCTACAAAAAGGTCTCTTTAATTCTAAATGTCACTATAATTGTCAAATTTTAAATAGTTAGGACAACTTCAAATTCGTTATTTCCTGCCTCTAATGTGAGTCTAATAAAAAGTAGGTATTTATCTACCCATTTTACCTCTTTTGCATTATGTTGATCTAATTGCAATCCGATATGATTACCCCAAACTGTTATACCGTAAGGCATTGCTTTAGTTGATTCAATAGAAAATGTTATATGTAAGCGCGATCGCCTGCGTTGAGGGTTGAAGTTTTCAACCTTAGGCAAATAGTATTCTATACCGTGGAGTGAAGCAGCCTGTTCTAAAGGACTGACCCCAACATTTTCCCTTACTGGTGGAGAAATATAGTTTTTCATTTCAACGGGTTCCATTGTTCCTTCAACAAAAGTGAATTGGCATTCTGTGTCGTAGTAGCAGAACTCCCTTTTTGTTTCTATCATCTGTGTTGCATTTTCATCAGTATGCTCAGTCCCAATAGAAACATTTGAATCATCGTTTTTATGAGAATCCGAGGAATTTACGATAACAAAAGTCGGTTCTGTTTGCTGGCATGTTGTCCAATAGTCGTCAACCATATCCGAGAGTGTAAGCCTTTTGGTGTTTTCATTGCTTGCTACTTGTGCAAAATATTCCTCAAGCATTGTTAACGTTTCTTGACCTAACTGTGGCACATCAAGAGCATTGATATGCTTGACATAACTTAGCCATCGATTCCACTTTGCATTATCTACATACCTTTCAAAATTCTGTGTTATAGTCCCGTTTATTAGTGATGCCCTTAGATTGTCTTCTTTCTTTTGGAAGTGTGAATCAGTTTGATAGGGTATACCGGCAATACTTCCGGCAGCTGACGCACTGAAATTATGCTGTTCTGCGGAGGGATAAAAAAAACCGAATGGACACCCTCGATCTCCCTCTGCCGTTGAGTCGCGTGCATCCCAACGATACCCCCATAGACCTTTGAAACCTATTTGTTCAAGTGCATGTACTAATACATTAATTTTGAATTCTGCCCCAACAACACTCGGTTCAACCCAACCCATTGCTCTTTCAACTTTTTTCCATTCAGACTTTATATGTTGTGGTATAACTTGTCGCATTTTTACCAGATGTTCAGCCATGACTTCAAAAGGGATTGACGACTGCAGCATATTTATGTATTTGTTGTCATTGGATTGTTCCTGTGTAGTTTCTCCTGTGAGTGATGATAGATTTGTATCCCATATTGATTTGATATCTAACATCATTAGAATATTATCACCAAATTCTGTATGCCATTTAGTCAGATCATTAGACAACGATTGTACCGAATCAGCAGTAATTGCCCATGTAATGGGAATACTGTATTTGTGTGCAATTTTTGCTAATAGTTGCATCCCTTCTCGTAGTTGTTGTCGATCTTCTGCGATTGCGGTGCTTACGAGTCCATAATTTAACATTTTTCAGGCTATTTTAAAAAAGACAGTTACACCCAAGTCAGCATACTTCTGTCGTGTGCTTGATTTGTTTCCGACATATCTCACTTCTAACGAGATGTGTCTCTGCTCTCCTTCATTGAACCTAAATAGTAGCATCTTGCTATTTTTCTATTATATCATATTTCACTATAACATGCCAAAAACTTTAGGGTGTGTAAAGTTTTTGGCATGAATTGTGAGTAAAGTTGTTTTCACTTTTCTGAACCAGGATTTTCAGGATTACCAGATTTTCAGGATTTACCTCAACAGGTTTTATTCGCAAAGTTGACATCAATCCGCATCAAAAAGCCGTGATAAGGTAATCCTGAAAATCTGGTAATCCTGAAAATCCTGGTTCAGAAAAGTGAAAACAACTTTACACACCCGCTGAAAATATTCAACATGACTATTTACATGAATTATGATATACTGAAACTATAAATTTATGATTTGGAGAATAACTATAGATGAGTAATGAATGGGTTGTTTACGAAGGAAAAGAGGGGCCCGGTAAGGGCAAACAGATTGTATTGGTAAGTGGTGACGAGGAGTATCGCTCTGAAGAAGCGTTGCCAATGTTAGGTAAAGTGTTAGCAACACATCACGGTTTCCGTTGTGTCGTATTATTTGCAATTGATCCTGACACTGGAGAGATTGATCCAAATAATCAACACAATATACCCGGGCTACATCAACTTGAAGATGCAGATATGATGGTATTGTTCACCCGTTTCCGTGAGTTGCCTGACGAACAGATGAAATACATTGTGGATTATACAAACGCGGGTAAACCGGTGATGGGGTTGCGCACAGCGACACATGCTTTTAACTATAAACAAAACCTTGACAGTCCTTATGCGAAATACAGTTTCAACAGTAGAGAATTTGATGGTGGATATGGACGACAGGTTCTTGGTGAAACGTGGATCAATCATCATGGACATCACGGTAAAGAGAGTGCACGCGGTGTAATTGATGAAGGAATGCAGGATCATTCTATTCTAAAGGGTGTTTCAGATATATGGGGTCCATCGGATGTATATGGTATAAAGGAATTGACTGGGGATGCTCAAGTGTTAGTGCACGGACAGGTTTTAGTTGGTATGGAACCGACCGATGCTCCAAAACCGGATGCTGTGACCATGCCAATGGCGTGGATAAAAACGTATACGGGAGAAACCGGACATACGTCACGCATCTTCAATACGACAATGGGGGCATCCGTTGATCTGGAAAGTGAAGGACTTAGACGTCTACTCGTTAACGGGTGCTATTGGTGTATGGAGATGGAAGATTCCATTCCTGATGAAAGTGTTGTTGACTATGTTGGCGATTATGATGCGACTTTCTTCGGTTTTGGGACGTTTAAGAAAGGACTAAAACCTTCGGATCATGCGTTGTAGGATCAATCCAGTTATGTGTGTTTTCCTAACTGTTTTATTTACAGACGTTGTAAATACCGTTAGGAAAACACTGACACTACATTCAATAGCATACTTATAGTTTGCCAAGAAGTTTTATCCATCGTTGCCATGCTGATTTGACAGCAGCTTTCTGTGCCTCGTTTGCATTTTCGTCCATGCCGCGTCTTAGAAATGCGTGCCCTACGCCTTCATAAATCACGGGTTCATAGGTTACTTTTGCGTCATCAGCAGCTTTTTTTGTCGCATCAATGGTTGCATTGATGCGATTATCGCTTTCGCCATAAAAGCCGTAGACGGGGGCGGTAATTTTTGGGACATCCTCTACTGCTGGTGCGGAACCGTAAAACACAAAAGCACCAACGATTTTGTCAGAATGTACTGCATAACTGAATGTTCTTGCCCCACCCCAACAGAAACCAGAAACAGCAACTTTGTCGTTTGTTGATGGTAATTCTTGCACATACTTGCGTACCGCATCAAGATCGGTGTTAACACGTTTTGGCGTTAGATTTCGTATTGCCTTTCGTGCATCATCGCCAGATTCAAAACTGTCAGTACCACCACCCTCTGGCCCCATACCCGAAAGTAGGTCGGGACATATCGCGACATATCCATCAGCTGCAAGTTTATCAGCTACGAGGCGTATCCAGTCGGTCAAACCAAAAATCTCGTGGATAACAATGATTGCTGTTGCGGGTTCTTTTACCTCAGGAAAAACAATAAATGCGTTGACAACGTGCTCATCGGCTGCAGTGATTTTAACCCACTCTCCGTGACGGGGTGATTTTTCTAATTCCTCTTTTATTCTGTCAGCGTCTGCGTTGCTTATTGAAAATAGGCTTAAAGTAAAGATAACTAAAATGAAAATGCCTTTGTATGTCATAATTTCTCCTTTATTCTGGTAGATTATACAATAATTCGCTCCTTTTAAAAACCGTACCGTATGGTACGGTTTTTTCGGTTTTTGGTACGGTTTTGTTAATTGGTTATGCGGCCAGTGTGTATAAGGGTTGATCGGTGTTTTTCGAGGTGTTTTTGGATTATTTTTTTTATCGTTTTTGGTACGGTTTTTTTTAGCGTTTTTTGGGTGATCATGTTCTGTAATTTGTATTGTATATAGTATATATGGTTTTCGGGGAGTTAGTCGTATTTTTAGTGTTTCTGTATTGTGATTTCCAATAAGTTTAATGTGTATTTGGATTTATTTAAAGTTTCCGGATAAAGTCTATCAAGAGTTCACTACTTCTGTTCTGCTACATGTATAATTGATTCCACAACTTTCTGCAATTCGGTTGCTGGCAGTGTGCCAATTAGCAGAAAGCGGATGTCAGAAGTTTCCCAACCGAATGCAGTAGTGGGTCCACGTTGGAATTTGTGTACGTCTGTATGCCCTATTTTTATTACAGGAGATCCTCTATCACGGCGGGGTATATCCCCCGTAACTTCAATAATCCTGAACTCCAACATGCCATCTGTGTATTTAAACTGGATTGGGTGACTATCTCTATATTGATGTTTTTCTATATTCTGAAGTTGGAATCCTTTTGGTATAAATTTCGGTTGGATAGGTTTTTTCTTTAGGATTTTTTTTGCTTCAGCGAGTGTGATGTTTCTGTTATTCCTGGGATTTGTATGAATATCTTTTTTGATAGCATTCCATTTGTTTTGTACTACTTTTGCATCAAAACTGATGCGTGTGTAAACAAACATCCTTCTAAAGATACCATCGGCATCAAAGTCTTGTACTTTTAGGATAACCCCGTTTTTCCGTGCAAAATAAATGTGTTTTGAAGGTCTACCTGGGAATTTGGGTTTTATGATTAAGATATCTGTCTCATATCCTGCAATTTTTTCTCCCCATCGTGTATGTTCTAATTCATAATTCTGTGCGACGAGTTCAATTTCCTTTGTAGTGAACTGACTTCTCTGGCGTTCCCATCGGAATTCTCTTCCTCTTCTTCTGCGATCATCTCTGTTTCTATCAGTATCCCTATTTTGGTTGTCTGGTTTATTATCATTTTCAGAAGGTTTGTGTTGTCCAAGGACAGATTCCACCTTATAGAATGAGTTTTTAGCAGTATTGTGGACTACTATTTCTTCCAACGTCCGTGAGCCGTTGGAGCTAACATAAGTTCTAAGGCGGAGACCTATATAAGCCACATCTCTTTCAGCATCTGCGATCTGTTGTAACTTAGTAACATCCGCGGATATAGTAGTTGATGCAAAGAAAGCAAGCGATAATGATAAGCATGTAGACATGTATATAGTTTTTATTTGCATGAGTTCACCACAGAAGTAGAATCATCACTGATAGTTTATTCACCTAAATACAAATTAAGAAATACCTCAGTATTATCACCATTTTCTTCAATATAAGTAGCCGTATCACTTATTGGAATAGCGATATTTGATTTCAAAGGATTGTTCGCTACCTCTTCTGTGTGAATTCCATAGTAGTAATCAAGGAGTTCGTCATACTGCGGAGCGGGTGAGGACGTAAGGAAGTAGAACGCAACAATGATACAGATGGTTGAAAACGCTGTAGTGCCAACAGTAAATGGACGAAATACCCAACGTTTGAAAACGTGGACAAACCTTTCCCACGAAGTGGTATTCGTTTCACGAATTTTTGCCAAAACTACATGTTTCATTGATGGGACTGGGTGTTGTAGCGCAGCAATCATCTGTCGGTTTTGTTGAAAAGTTGCCAACATCTCAGAACATTCTTGACAAGAACGAAGATGGTCGCCAACCTTACTACGCAGTTCAGGAGCTAATTCATCATCTAAATATGCTGAAATATGTTTCTGTATTCGTTGATGTTTCATATTTCTAAACCAACTTATAGTTAACGACTAACAATGTAAAACACATTATAGCCATAAGGGTTAAAATTTAATCTACTGTTAACAGACCAAACATTTCTACCAATCTATTCGTTCAAGTTCAGCTTTTAATGCTTTTCTCGCTTCATGTAATCTGGATTTTACGCGGCCGAGTGTACAATCAAGGACTTCAGCGATTTCTTCATAAGAGAGTTCTCGTAGTTCGCGAAGGATTAAGATAGTTCTATAACTCTCCTTGAGTTTACCCAATGCGGTATGGAGAATTTCACTTTGTTCATTTCGTAGTGCTTCCTGCTCCGGTGTCACAGTATCAAGTGGTACCCAAGGCTGGGAATCATCAATCTCCATCGGATCAGTTTTTCTTCGTTTCCGTTGGTCAATTACATTTAGACATTTATTTCTGACAATTCGGTACAGCCATGTAGAGAAACGTGATCTGAACTGAAATTTGTGTATGTTTTCCCAAACGGATACGAAAGCGTCTTGTGCTGCGTCCTGCGCGTCTTGATGGTGTCCAAGTATGCCATAAGCTATGTTGTAGACCCAATGCTGGTACTGCACAATTAAGGTGCCCATTGCGTCTGTATCCCGTTCTTGACAACGTAGTATGAGTTCACGTTCCTGCTGAGTGTCAAAATCTTCCACTTGGATTATATCCGAAAAAGTTTCCATATCTGTGGTAAGTGTCTTAACGGACATTAATTCCTCCAGAATAAAAGAGAGTTCCACAAAGAGTTTTTTCTTTAAACCGTTTAGACAAAAGATTGATAAAAAGGTTCATTTTTTTCTGGAGTTTTCCGTTAATAGGAATTTACTGTAACTTATTTTTTTCACCGGGTGTCATCTGGACCTGTTGGAAATTGCCGGAGGCATTAGGAAACCGCCCTATTGCCCTATCGTTTTCAGACTTTCCAAAAGTTATTGCGTCAAGAATCTGATTTCCACGTGCATCACTATCCACAAGCAAAACAGTTTCACCATTACGTGATAATTTGAAGTTTGCATGTAACCCTTCTGTTGCTTTCCCATCTTCATCCAACCAAACGAGTAGGTATCCCTTTGGCGGTATCGTTGTGTTCTCTGGGAACTTCCATTTCTTAAGATTGTCTGTTTTATCAGTAAGGTACATTCCTGTAAGCAACACCGGTTTATCTGTTGTGTTGTGTAATTCCAACCAATCTTCATGTTCTCCTTGGGGATCGACGATACTGCTTGTATTTGCGGGCATGAGTTCGTTAATTACAACATCAGAGTTTTGGGCGCGTGGAGTTGTGACGGTATATTGTGATGCGCCAAATTCTGCACGTGCTGGTGAAAATGTTGTTGTTCCGTGAGTTTTAACTGTGTTTGCTTCAACATAGTAATATACATTTGTTCCCGCTGAAAATGCAGGAATGGTTCCTTTATATTCATTTCCTTTCTTTACCATCTCAATATGTTTAAACAGCTTGTAACGATCAGTTCCATAGTACAGTAAAACTGAATCTGGGTCAACTGTTTTCTCTATTTCAGTTGATATTTCAACGGGTTGACCTTGTAAGGGGTTCTTAGGCGTTGAAACAGAAAGAATCTTTGGAACTGGTTTGGTTATTTCCTGATGATTGAGGAGAAACTCCCGTCTTTGTGTTACAAACTGCTTTAGACTTGAGGAACGTCTACCTGCTTGTCCATCAGCACTTGCCTGAAAATCTTGGTAACTATATAATTTCTTGTCATCTTGTTGTATCTCAGTATCTATGAGTGCATGATATTCGTTGATAATTGGCTGCAATACTTCCCAATCAAGCCATTCATCTACTACTGTTCGGACGTGTGCAATATATCTTGCTTTCCATTCTGGCACACTGAGAAGCCTGCTAATAACTGGTCTCATTTCGTTTTCGCTATGTGTCGTGGGAGAGACCATGCCAGAAGTTAATTCTCCCCATGACCATCCTCCGGGCCCTCTACCACCTGGACCGCCACGTCTTTCACGACCGAATCTGAATGTCTCGTTGTTGTCGTGTGAGATAAGATGAAATCTATCATTGACATCTTGATAGATTGAATAATCGCCACCTTTATGTATATAACCATCGTCGTCCATAAAGACGTTTGAGACAGCAAGTTGCCACAATGCCTGGTCGATGTTAAACAGTTCAGGTAATTTTGCGACTAATTCTTCGTCAGATGTTTTTGAATCAAGCAGCTCAGTCAGTGAAATCAACTTTTCCCACGGGTTTTCAACATTAGCAGTTTTTAGTTGATATGTCTGTTCATACTGTGATATTTCCTTCCCAAGATATGTTAATGCACCGCCCCCTGGACCTATTTTCCAACGGACACCGTCTCGTGTTCCAAACCATTCAGCCAAAAAATCTTTGTTGTATTGCTGTAGATTTATATAAATCCCCCAGCTTTCTCCGTTGATTACTAATTTTACAAAGTTCGTTTTCATTGCTGGCATATAGTCTCTTGCAATGCGGTTGAAAAGCACTTCTCTCACAAAGGAGGTATCAACGTGTCCATTGAGCAAATTGAGTGTCTTATATCCAAACAAACGTTGACTGTCATCACCATAATCAATCGCTAAGTTGAATGACTTTTTCTCAGATTCAACAGTGAAATATGAGGATGTACCTCGGAATCTGACACCAATCTCTGAATAAACCTTCCCATCTACGACCAGTTCAGCGGGTACTTCAACATCGGTACGATAGAATGCATTGAGTTGTGCATACCAATTTTCATCTGGGAATCGCAGATAGAGTGTTCGTAGTGTGCCAGCATCATAGAAATCAGGTGAGTTTTCTGGTTTTGCATTCAAGCTTGCTTTGACATCATCTTGGATATTACCGGTTGGTGTTCCAGCGCGTTGTTCTGGATTATATGCTCTTCCTCTTGATGCAAGAGCGGCTTGACGTTCATCTCCTATAAGTTTTCCATCTTTATTTGTATCAAAACGGGCAACTATTTTTTCAGGGGCGCGAGGTCCACCACGGCGACCTTGTGGCGGGCCACCCCTATCAACGCCTTGCGGCGGACCACCTCTATCAAAACCTTGTGGAGGTCCACCACCAAAACCGGGGGGTCCCCCAAATCCCCTATTATTACCACTATTGTCAAGGTTTTTAATTTCTTCACGTGTCAGTTTTTCATCTGTAAATATCTCTAAAGTTGTTACTTGAAGCATTAATTGATCTTCATCAGGGGTGAGTATTCCGTTGTCATCAAGGTCAAACCGCTTTTGTTCCTCTGTAAGTGCTGTTGAATTCCTATTTTGTGCAGAAGCATAAGTTGATAAGCAGATAAAAATTATAATCAAAAGAATAAATTTAGTCCGTTTCATGGTTTTCTCCTTCAAAGTTTTCTCAATATTAGACAACAAGTTTTGAGTATTGTTCGTATTTTCACTCTCTATCTAATTTTACATCTGAAATGTAATCATTTTTTGACAACTCATTAAAAAAAGCAATCCAAGCTTCGGGTTTCGCCAATTTTATCCGAAAGTTCAGTTCCACTAATTGGGATTTTTTGATACGTTTGTCAGTTAAGCGTTCTTGTATAACATATTTGTTAAAAATGGGGCGATACACCTGTTCCGATATTTCATTGGGCGGCAGACAAAACTCAAGTAGAAATTCATTGTCTTTTGCAAAATGTTGATGCCAATGATAAATGCAAAGTATTATGATACCGATTAGGAATGTTGCAAGGATGGCAACGGTTGGACTTCCAGCACCTACTGCCATTCCTGCAGCTAACGCATAAAAAACAAATCCGATGTCACGTGGGTCTTGAATTGCAGTGCGAAAACGAATTATAGAAAGAGCCCCGACAAGACTGAAGGCGCGAGCTATACTATCACCGATGATAACCATCACCACTGATATCAACATACACAAGATAATGAGTGTATCCGTAAAAGATTTCTGTGGCCCTTTTGCATGTGTCCATTGATAGATTAATACAATAAATACACCCAGTGTAAAAGAGAGGAGGATTCTAAGGGCATTCTCACCAAGCGAGATCACCGACGGAAACGTAATAAAGTCTAACAAAATATATATTCCATTTTTTCTTCAATTATAACCAGTAGATGGGATTTTTGTCACTCATATAGTGTTCAGAAACAGATTTGCGTATAAATCAATACAACTATATTTCTGTCAAAAAAACCAAATTTCTATTCCGTATTATATCAGAATTAGACAAAAATACGTAAGAATTGTTGGAAAATTGTCAGGTTTATTTATGGTGAATTATTGAAATAATTATACACCTCTTCTGTAGGAGCGACCTCCTGGTCGCGACCGTGCGGGCTCTTCTGTAGGAACGACTTCCCGGTCGCGACCAGGAGGTCGCTCCTACAACTCAGAATGTAGAATTAATTGTATAATTTACCATAGTTTTAGGTTTTTCTGCTATATTTTTTCACATTTCAATAACCATCTGTAGGTCGGGTAGAGCGAAGCGAAACCCGACACGTTTCGTTCCTGTCGGGTTTCGCTTCGCTCTACCCGGGGAATGCCATAAGGCATTCATACCGTTGATTTGGACCTACGATATAAACATCCAGTAACACTCATCAACGGATAATCCTTAAAACTACATAACCTTGAAAAATTGTGTCAATTCCTACTCTGTACGGGTAAGGGAACCGATGAATACTGCAGAAGACAGTAGGATTAGAAGAGCATACGGTGCTGCTTGAGCAAACATCGCTTCACCCGTGTAATCCCAGACATTCACAGCTAAGGTTTCATATTCGACGGGTCGAAGGAGAACTGTCAGTGGTAATTCTTTCATCGTCGCAAGAAAAACAAGTGTCATAGCGGTCAACACACTGGGGGTGAGCAGTGGCACAATAGATCTAAAGAATGCTTGCACAGGTGAACAACCCAATGAACGTGCTGCTTCTTCCAAATGTGGTGAGGCTTGATATAGAGAACTACGCACAGGACCTATTGCTTCGGCAAGGAAATGTAGGATACACGCTACGATTAGAACAATAATGGTGTTATAACTTCCAACAAAAAAGATAATTGATAGGGCAAATGCAAGCGGGGGAATTGCATAGACTACATAAGGAATCCGAGCTAATATATCAGACAAACGTGAAGAATAACGCACACTAACATAAGCAAAAGGAATTGCTAAGACTGCACAGCACACTGCAGATGGTACCGCTACACCGATAGAACCTATCAGTGATTCGAACAGATCATTAAGTGCTGAGACTTCAAACCCTTTGAATACCCACAAGGACACAGTTAATGCTGGTATTCCTACAGTTACAAAAAACAAAATACATAGATAAAGGTAACCTACCGTTTTCCATTTTCTCAAGGGCAAAGGCGTTCTATGACGTGTCGTACCGTGTCCCGCTCTATGCAGGAGAACTTTACCCAATAATCTCGTTTCAAGAAAGAGCAGACAACCGGTAAATCCAAGTAGAATTAATCCGAGCCACGCAGCATAATTATAGTCAAATGCTGCGTTATATTCAAGGAAGAGTGCATAACTAAAGGTCTCATATCGCATCAAAGAGACCACACCGAAGTCACCCAGTACATGCAAACTGATGAGTAATCCTGATGCATAAAATGCAGGACGTAGTTGGGGTAGAATAACATGAATTATAACACGCCACTGACGGTATCCAAGACTTCTTGCTGATTCTTCAAGATTCGGATCAAGCCCCATCAGTGCTGTTCGCAAGTTTAGAAAAAGATAGGGACTTGTGTAAAAGGAGAGTGCGATTAAGGATCCCCAATAACCGTTAAGACGCGGCATGCTCTTACCAAAAAGTGATGCAATTATGCCATGATTCCCACCGAGTGCAAGGAGGGCATAAGCCATCACATAGCCAGGGATTGCCAACGGTAATGTACAAAGAACACTGAAAACACGTTTTCCTCGGAGGTGTGCATGTGTAGTCAACCAAGCAGCAGGGGTTGCTAATAGGATATCCAGTATGAGTACGCCCACCGTCAGCAAAAGTGTATTAAGAAATAGTTTTACATTTCTCATGCGAAACAAATTCTCAACGAGAATTGTTCCTTCTACATCAAATGCTTTAGTAACCAGATATACTAACGGTATCAACCCACAGATTGCAGTAAAGATTACTGGGATGTAGATGTACCATCTCTGCCCAACGCTGATTAAGGTTCGTTGTGTGTTGATGATTCACCTCAATAAGGCTGCAATGCACAATCTGCCAGATTATGCTACAGAAGATAGCACGGCTGATGATTCACCTCAATAAGGCTGCAATCCCTTTGAACACTTGTCTACAAAATATCAACGCGACGAAGAAGTTTGATTGTTCCTTCAAGATCGTCCATCTCATTTAGATTGAATTTTGGAACTAATTTTAGCAATTCTTCTAAAGGCAATAATTTCGGATTAGGGATTACACCTTCAGTCACAGGATACTCAAATACCTCACTGACGAAGTATTGCTGTGCTTTAGATGAGAGGAGAAATTCAATGAACTTAAGTGCAGTTTCTTTGTTTTCACTGCTATTCAACAATCCTATCCCCGCAATGTTAACAAGGTTTCCGGGGTCGTTTGCTTTGAAGAAGACCTGGTCTACGGGATATTTTGAATCACTTTTCTTAAAACGGAACAGATAGTAATGGTTTGGCAAACCGAGGTCAATCTCTCCTGCAGCGAGTGCCTCAATAATCGGTGTATTCTTAGGATATGCTTTTGCACCGTTTTCTTTCATATCACGTAGCCATTTTTCTGCGCGTTCCTCTCCAACTTGTGCACGTAAAGCAGTTACAAACGCTTGGAAGGAGGCGTTAAGTGGTGCCCAACCAACCTTTCCTTTCCACTTCGGTTCTGTTAATTCAAATATACTTTCAGGTAGTGCGTCTTCAGTAATGCGTTCAGGGGAATAGGCTAAGACTCGCGCTCTGCCACTCGTGGCGACCCAGTACCCATCGGATTGTCGGAATGTTTTTGGAACTTTGTTGAGGATAGATTCCGGTAGTTTTGTGAACAATTTGTTTTTACTGACAGAACCAAGAGCTCCTGCATCCTGCGCCCAAAAAAGAGATGCAGGACTCTTTTCACCCTCGGTCCGGAGTTTAGCTGCTAACTGAGTGGTATTAGCATAGCTTACTTTGACTTCAATTCCTGTTTCTTTTTCAAACTGCTGTATAATCGGTTCAATAAGACTCTTACTTCTACCAGAATAGAGTGTGATCGTTTCCGCATTCACCGTAGTGATGGTAGTTAGGAATAGCAAAACAAGCAATAAGTAATTGGACAAAACGGTTCGGTTATAAAACATTTACATCTCCTCTTTTGAATTATAGGGTTTTAAACATCAATGAGTTGTTCTATGATATTGAGACTCATTTACATAAAAAATCTCGCTTATTTCCTAAAGACAATTAGAATTTGATGTATATTTTACATGCTAAAATAGCATAAGTCAAATTATTTTTATCTTGATGGAATTCAATTGTCGGGTTCTGCGGTTTTGGGTTCAGAATCTCGGAATTCGCGGATTTCACCAAATCAACGGTATGAATCATGGCGAATCATGTAGAATACCCTACGCGTATTCTACCAAGCGCATTCGCCCAATGGCATTCCCCGGAATACACGGAAAAGATACACATAACCAAAGGAATTCAATTGTCACGATGTCTCTTTGTTGGAAGACATTTCAACAATAGAAACCCAATAGATTATACATGATTTCTATTGTTCTCAAAACAGAAAACAAAACACAAAAAAATGACAAAAAAACGAATTTAGTTGTTTTTTTCAAAATTTTGCAAATTCATAAAACCTCCATAAACCCATACTACGACAAAATCGAAAACACTTTTGAAAAAAATGCAAAAATCACAAAAAAAACAACTAAAAATTTGCATGATCAGGACAGAATTCAAAACCCGAGAAATTCCCTGCCTTCAGAAGAAGCAAAATTGAGGTTGAAAGACTCTCTCCTACAAAAGCACATTTTGACAATTGAATGCCTCTGAATTAGAAATGGTATAGTATATTTGAAAAAACTGGACAATTGAATACCTTTGATCTTGATGGATATGCTACTTCATTGTAAGAGAATCTTCTTGATATTATAAGGGAAAAAATGTAAATTACCATCATACACTCAATAGGAGCAATACATGCAAATTAAATCTGCATTGAATTCAGAACAACTTGATTCCGTTGAACGCGATCTACGCGAGATCGGTTTCCATATTATTGAGAATGTAATTTCCGCTCAAGAAGCAGATGAAACACGTGAAGTAATTTTGGAATTAGTTGATGAAGACATTGCAAACGGTCGTGACCATACTTATGGAAATGGTAAAATCCGGCGAGTTTGGGCAATAGTTGGGAAATCACCGATTTTCCGAAAACTCATTCAACATCCAACTGTGGTAGCAGTATGGAAACGGACGCTTGGGGAGGATGTAATTGCATCTACATTCACTGCAAACATTGTCGGACCAGGGGCACCAGCAGGTGGATGGCATGTAGACTATCCTTATTGGTCAATGCAGGAACCATATCCAACGGGATTTCTAACGGGGCAAACTGTGTGGATGTTAGATGATTTCACCGCAGACAATGGAGCAACTGCCTGTATTGCTGGTTCCCATAGTACACTACGTAGACCAAAATTGGGGGAAGCAGAAGGACTTGAGATGTGTGTTGCAACCGCACCAAAGGGGTCAATTCTATTTACAAACGGTGCTATCTGGCATCAATGTTTACCAAATTCTACTGATAGATCGCGAGTCGGTTTGCTTGGAATGTACAATCGTTCAGTAATTTATCCACAAGAGGATATGCCAAGACAGTTGAACGATGATACTTTATCCAATGAAAGTGATATTCTACGACAGTTATTAGGAAGGAACATCCCCTTCCGGGATCCAGACCAAGGACAGAACTGGTTTAGAACTGAAACGGGCTTTCATAAAATTGATTAATAGCTTGTTCCGTTGCGTATTCTGTGAGATTATGCTATACTTAAACTCACTAACAACATTAGTTATATTCAGGAGATAATATGCCGATAGTGTCCCACACTGTATTGAGAAAGTTTGTTTACAACATATATAAAGGAGCAGGAGGAACTGAAGAAGATGCGCGCGTTGTCAGTGACCATGTGGTTGACTCAAATTTAGCAGGACACGATTCACACGGTGTTATAAACGCTACCAACTACATCGGTGGAATGGCAAATGGACCAGCATCGGATAAAATGGAGATTGTAAAAAAGAGTGGGGCAGCTACCGTAATTAATGTGAACGGCGCGCTTGGTATGGTGGCAGCACGTAGAGGCATGGAGCTAGCGGTCAAAAAAGCGGAAACATGCACCATTGGTGTAGTGGGACTGCATAGGTGTGGGCATGCGGGTCGGATGGGAGAATATCCACCAATTGCAGCACGCGCAGGAATGATCGGCATTGTCTTATTGAATGGGGGTGGTAGGTTCATGCATCCTCACGGGGGAACCTCCAGAAGACTTCCACCGAATCCAATCGCAATTTCAGTGCCTCGGGCAAATGGTGAACCTTTGTTATTAGATATGACGCTTAGCGTGGTAGCTGGTGGAAAGTTTCTTGTACAAGCTGCACGTGGTGAACCGATTCCTGAAGGCTGGATGATAGATGCTTCAGGGAATGCAATTACAGACCCGAATGTGTTTCGTGAAAGACCACAAGATACAGCGGTGATACCTCTCGGTGGGTTCCAATTTGGACACAAAGGTTTCGGGCTCGGTGTTATGATAGATGCAATTGCAGGTGGACTCTCTTGGGCAGGTTGTAGTCGCGAGAAACCTACCCGAGGAGCAAGTGGAATCGTGATGTTTGCCATTAATATTAAGGACTTTATCGATTTGAAAGATTATGAACAGGAAATTGAATATCTTGTGGAATGGGTTAAGTCCTCAGCAAGGTTACCGGGCGTTGACGAAATCTATCTACCTGGTGACTTTGAACAACGAACTCGTGAAAAACGATTAAAAGATGGTATTCCAATAGAAGAACCTACATGGGAAAAGTTATTGAAAGCGGCCAAAAGATATAATGTTGATATTCCATCTACACTATTTCCATGAACTAAAATTCAAGATTTATATTTTAACCTAAATGCAAATACTTTTTGCAATAAACGGAGAAAACACATGAGAATTTTAACCCTTTTTTCTCTCTTACTTATCGGTATAATTGGATGTGCTGTTCTGAACCAACCCACCTTTGAAATTGTTCCTTCACAACTTACTTGTGAGACTAATCCTGAATTTGTTGATGGTAACTTAGAAACTGCAAGTGCTTTCGCTATTCATGGTCACCTTGAAAAAGGTTATCAAACATTCTATGATGGAAATCCTGTTAGTGGTGGTACACGAAAATATATAACGCATGTTGAAGGTAGCCGTCGTACATTTGCAGTTATTAAGCTGAAATCTCCGACTTATGTCTCATACATAGAGATATATCCTGAATCTCGTGTCCCCAATTTAGCACTCATGACAACTATGGAAGACCCACCAAATTTTGACACATCATTTGACGTGGTTCACGATAAACTTCATACAACATTAGAGAATAAGCAACCCATGAGAATACAAATCAATCGTGAAATTCTCTACCTACAGTTGGCAGCAGATGGAATCGAGGATAAGCAAAACGCTGTAAGAGAGATACTACCAGAAAAAGTGAAGCATCAAAAACAACCGCAGCAAAGACTAAAAGACAAAGACGCACGAATTCGCATACCGCTCACTGGTGCTTCAATTCGGGAGGTTAAATTCTATGGAAAACAATAAACTAATGAAAACGACTATGCCTATGAAGTTCGCACACCATTGAAAGGTGCTAAAGTTCGCGAGGTTAAGTTCTTTGAACGTATGTAAGAATCTGCTTGTATTAGAAATCATATAATTGTATAATAACGACTTGTGCTAATTACT
>JAAXHO010000245.1 GCA_012270795.1 Candidatus Poribacteria bacterium | reverse complement strand
CCACCCAGCGGAGGCTAGGGTACCAATTACCAGAGGAGGCTTACGTGTAAGTAAATTAGATGAAAGTATTTTTTTCTTGAAGTCTTCACGCAAGAATGTTTGTGATAGCCACAGTAGAAACCGTCTTGTTGGATTCAAACTGCCCATAGTTTGAAAAATTTTTAGGGCATATATGGAAAAATCGTACAAAATGTATCGCCCATTTCGCTGTGAGTTTGCTTACGTCTTCCTTACATTTAAAAAAAGACAACTGTCTGTTGCGACTGCTACCAGTTTTGATTGTGCTCCAGTGATTACAATTGTTTTTTGCATTATTTGAAAAAGCTTTTGGTGAAGGAAAATAGTAAACCATATGGGAAAGCTTCGTTGTCCTCAGAAGCAGTTGTTTTTGAGACTTAAATTATAATGTAAACGTTTATTCCAAACTACTCGTACACCTTTTAATGAAACAGAAAGTTGTTCCAAATGACATTTTCCGCAGATTGAGAACTGAAAAACTTGAATAACATAATTATTCGAAGTACCACTTTTGCATTACTTTATAACTGAAAGAGAACATGGGAATCATTTTTTTTATTTCATCGCCAATTTGTTTTAACAGCACAACTACGACTTCAGAAAGATGCAGCTCAGATTAAAGTTTGAAAAATAAATGATAGGAGTTCTAACAACCAACTAGTTGAAACCTTTTCTTAACCAATAATGTCCTCAGGATACAACTACAAGAAACTCAACAGCAACAGTTTGCAAAATTCGTTGGAAATTAATGTGGCACGTTGAACACATTAGGATTTGCATGCTGTAGAGGTGGTGGTCCACCGCGTGGTTGTTCCGCTTCGCCAATGGCGTATTTCATGTTGTCAGGGACCTGAACTGCTGAGACCAAGCGACAAACTCTGACGCGTTGAACTTCCTGTGTGATTGATTCATCGCTCACGCTGCTTTTAACAAAACCAGAGACTCGCCATCCGCCGTTAGCATTGACGTGTTGAGAAACACGATCAATAGCCTCCCGCAATTCGCCTATATCGACAGAACTTGATGGGAGACGCAATACATCGTTCGTACAGAAGAAGGACGCCACATGATGACTTTGAGTCATATCACCACTCAGCGGGTCATCGTCTTCATCATCAACATCTCGTGAGATTATTCGTGTCGACAATGTCCACGACGAAACAGAACTTTTTTGAATGCAAGCACATACGCTTTCATTTTTCGTCGATCTTCTGTCACAAAGCGTTCCCGAACAAGTTGGTGCCACCACAATTGAATGCAAGAATGTCAGTGGCCTATTTGTCAACGTATAATGGAACATTGCTGGAGTTGTTGGCGACGTGGAAATGGGTATGGGAGGGAAATCATTGTCATTTAAGTTATTCAAAACTGTCAGTGGATGGTGAGTCTCCAAGATGGGGTTATGCACGTCATTTCCCAGACAAGTGTTAGTGTAAAGCGGCTCAACGACATCGACGATGGACCCCACCGTCAGGTAACGATCAGAGAAAAGATTCGCTGACTTCTGAGCTGACTGTGAAATTACTACAAAACAATCTTTAGAGTTCCACTGACC
>JAAXHO010000005.1:811-1007 GCA_012270795.1 Candidatus Poribacteria bacterium | reverse complement strand
TTCGAGACCATAGTGGTCCGTGGCTACTTGGAGAATATGAAGAGGGAAATGCGTTTCCCGTTGAAACTAGCCTCCTCATCGATATACCAGGCGTTACACCTCCTCCAAGAGGGGAAAAGAATGTTTACTGCAACCCACCTATCCTCCATGGAAACAAGGAATTTAATAATAAAGAAGGTATATATCACCCAAGAAA
>JAAXHO010000005.1:460-708 GCA_012270795.1 Candidatus Poribacteria bacterium | reverse complement strand
AACGCCCTAAAAAGCCGTTATTCCATTACGTTCGATGAGACCTCGTTACGACTTTGGGGGACGCCAAAATTTAGTATTCATGTAAAAGGCAGTGGAACAGGCCCCGAACTCAAACTCAACAGTCGCCAAAAATTCATCATCAAAACTCAAACCCAAATTCACAACGGCCATCCAAAGCAGTTGCTCTATGTTTATGACAAGAGTCGAACTCTTGATTGCTTTATTCAGAGCCCAGAAATCTTCAACAT
>JAAXHO010000025.1 GCA_012270795.1 Candidatus Poribacteria bacterium | reverse complement strand
ACTTAGCTTTGTTTAACTTGAGGCCTAGCTTTTCTGCAGCAGATTCTAACTGCCTTAGGTCCTGAATGACAGACTCAAGATTGCCACCCAAGGTACAATCATCTAAATAGAACAAACGAAACTCTGTCATCAATTGAGTAGTTAACTGGTGGATAGTAAGGCAAAAGAGTAAAGGACCTAGGGGATCTCCCTGTTGCACGCCCTCAGCAGACTCCAAAACTTTATCACCCCAAAAAAGAGATGATGTTGTGGCATATGCAGAATGCACAAATGGGAGCAGCATGGGGACCAACTCCTTCACTGCATTCAACATCTTATCCCTCCGCACAGTGTTGAAGGCATTCATGAAGTCCAGCTTCACCAATACCTCATTATTTTGAAGAGCATTTAAAAAGATGCGTGCTCCATGAACTGCTACTTCAGCACCTCTCTTGATACCATAACCCAACTGCACAGGGGCCAACAGCTCGACCATCTCATCCCTGACAAGTAGGCCAGCACACTTTGCACACAATCTACGAAGGGCATTCCCAACGGCAATTGGGCGTACTCCTCCGTCCTTCTTGTTAAGTGCTACCAAGTTGGCACCAAAGAAAAAGGGGCGTACAGATTCTAAAACTGCACCACTCAGGACAAAATTGAGGAAAGAAGTAAGAGCCCTCAAAAGAAAAGACCCATTCTCCCCGGCTGACACACTAATCATGTCCTTAATATGTTGTGGCCGCAAACCATCAGGCCCTCCTGATGACCAGCATGGAAAAGACTTCACAGCTTTTTCAACAACAAGCACAGAAAGCTCACCCTTGTACTCAGACTCAACATCAAGTGGATTTATAACAGAATCTTGGTAAGGGGCTGGGTGTCTCTGTTGGAGAGCTGCAAATGTCTCATCAGAATAGTCAGCAATTGTCTCCTCAGAACACACCAAACGAACTGCACCCTGAAAATCACCGTCACTAAGCTTGTTAGATACCTTCTGTGCCAGGATCCCCACAGGGTCTTCCTCAATACGAACCTTACGTTTCTTCCAAGTGGTAGTGTTAGGGGCAGGAGGAGTGGCGGTAGCGTTTGTTGGCTCGATATTGGCTGCTTCCTCCCTGATTTGATTGTTGACAACCGAAGCAAGGGATAATTTCTTCTTC
>JAAXHO010000220.1 GCA_012270795.1 Candidatus Poribacteria bacterium | reverse complement strand
CCCCCTCTCTCTTCCTCTCTCTATCTTCTTCCTAGGTCGCTGCAGGGTTTAGACATCACTGTCTTCTCGGAGTTACCCTTTGGAGCTGGCCTGGGCTCCTCGGCTGCCTACTCTGTGTGTGTGGCGGCAGGACTACTCTCCAGCATCGGTGCTGTTGGAAAAGCCCAAAGGGAAACAGAGGAAAATGGAGATCTTCCATGCATACCTGAGATCATTCAGGCTAAATCCAAGGACTGTGGGTTGGCTACTGGGGCAGTTCATCATCATTTCTGTGATGAGGACCTACAACTCATTGACCGCTGGGGGTTTGAGGCTGAGAAACTGGTGCACGGGACTCCTTCTGGAATCGACAACTCCATCAGTGTGTATGGTTAGTGACAGAGAAATGGACTCAACCCTCATTCTTTCATTACATAGGACTTGGGCTTGTTCATGTTAAAAGGGCTTGCTCCTTTTATTGGTATGTAGGATTTGATGCTACTGCCTCATGCATAGGATTCAGTCTCGTTCATGGTTGTGGGACTTTGTCTCACATTTTGGTTGTGTGTGAGTAATAGGTTGCTTACTCTGGGGCAGAGAACTCAACCAGCAAAGTTCAGTTTGCTTTTCCACAAGCAGTGTAGATGATAGATGAAATGTACCAAACAGCACTGAACCGAACCAAGTTGCCTGCTTAAATGGACAGTGTAGATTGACTATATATCAACTAGTAATGTGAACATCCTTAAAGGAAGATGATGAATAAAATTTGAGGACTTATTCAGTCAATCAATTTGTTTACAAGGCCTCAATGCAACGTTGAGCTTGTTTTTTGACAAACTGTATCAACACATTTGCAATATAGATCAGTTCGGTTCCATTTCTAATATAGTGAGTTTGATTCATTGTTGTATATTGGTGTTGTTTTCTTTGAGGAGGAGCAATTAGATTTCAAGCTGGAAAGTTTACTTCCATAGAAAGGTACAAATGCTGTGCATGCTGTTGTAGTACTCTTCTGGTCAAAGTGGCCTCTCACACTTTTGACAACCTCTCCTAATGTCTCCCTCGACTCTTTAAAAGAATGCCCAACCTCTCCATCCTGTTGGTCCACACTAAAGTACCAAGAA
>JAAXHO010000153.1 GCA_012270795.1 Candidatus Poribacteria bacterium | reverse complement strand
TAAGCCAATTCTGTGAATAGAGAAGATCAGCTGTTGCATCTTGAAAAGAAAAAAGACTGGTTGAAAGATCGAGTTTCAAATACTCAAGCCTCTCTGGACTCAGGACGAGCCTACTTCTGGAATTACGCATCATACCATCGACCGGAAGTAAATGTTGTGTTGAGAGTGTGAAGTGTAGCAAAGCATGATCAGAGTGGTCACAAAACTCTGACTCGATGGAGACACTAACTTGAAAGTTACAAAGAAAAACGTCCAGGGTATTCCCAGACTTGTGAGTAACAATGTCCACATATTGGATAAAGCCGTTTGTCAATAGAAAGGAGGATAAAATAGGATAATTGGGAATATCATAGAATGGTAAAGATGACCAATCAAATCCAGGAAAATTGAAGTCGCCAATCAGAATTATTTTGTCGTCAGTTGACCAGGAGTATTGCCGGAGAGATTCTTGTATGAAATTCGTTAGCCGGCCATCAGAGATCCGGTATTCACTGCTAATTGGCGGGTTGTATATCAGCAAAAATAGAATACCTTCAATTACTGTAGAGCAACCACAGTCGAACTGAGATGTTAACGTAGTAGACTTGCTTGTATCCCAACCAAACGCTGCTGTACCACCATGTTTTCCCAAGCTTCTATCGGAACGACAAATTTGAGCTGGAGTGTTGTTGGGGAAAACCACTGAACTTGTTTGACTATCGAACCACGTTTCAGTAACGAACAGGTAGTTACAAGTACTCAACAAAAATTTATTGAGAACTTTCAGTCGTCTCTCAAGTGATAGAAGGCCTTGAGAATTTAGGTAAAATACTTTCAATGATAATTTGCAGAAAGTTGGTTGTCAATCAAGCTTCACCTCTATCTCGCCTGTAGACGTGGACTGGTAAAGCCTGAACTTGTGTATCCGAAGGTCTTCTTTCCTTATTCCAGAATTCATTAACTCCCATCGTTTTTTCAATACTACTTGTTCTTTTCTCACGTCTGCCTCTGACAGGCCAGGCGTGATTAGAACATGTGAGTTTTTATACAATTCCTTTTCAGAAGCCTTTGCTACCAGCGCTCTGGCATCCCAGACCGAATTAAAGGTAACGAGCAATTTTCTGGTTCTGCCATCAACAAATTTCCCAATGCGTCTGCATTCCTTAATCGGATATGTACATCCGATTGACGAGCAGACGTTCTCAACTTCTTCTTTATCTTTGAACTGACGTTTGATTCGACTTGCTTCATTGTTTTCTGGAATCCCACTTACTCGGACCTCGTATTGGTATTCATCAATATTTTTTGATGGAGATACCTTTTCTACATTTTGTATTCCTTTTTTAGCGGACATTTCGATAGGCGGAATTTTCGTAATGGAGGTTTGTAAGTCATTGGCAATGGAACTTAGCTTTCGAGTTTGTTTGGCCAGTTCCTCAACTGCTTTCGTCTGTGGAAGACAAGAATCGCAGAACCAGCGGCAGTTTGATATCCTCCCCAGCACCTTGATGTCCTCTGAAGAAAGAGACACGCAGGCGCCATGGAACCATCTGCTGCATTCATCGCACATGATACAAGGATCCACGTGCTCTGATATTTCCTTCTCACATTGGCCACATCTTGAGTGCTTTGCTTTGTCATCAGAGACACTCGCTTTTGCTCGTTTTGGAGGCATCGAAAGATCTGAAGTTGACTTATTAAACAGCCGAAGCTATTTAATAAGTTTATCACAACAATCTATATAATATATAAAAGCAACGAGGGGCTCAAAATTCGTGATTGGTTGAGAGCGTGATACGCGCTGCTGACCACGTTCTATTAGGTATCACAGAATTGAATTCCTAATTCTCATACTGCTACAGCGTACATAACGCTGATTCCAGATTTGACCTCCTTTAGCGCACCTTTGCCGCATCGGCGTGGTGCGGTGGTTACGGTTGACGTACGGTTGTTGTAGGTCTTCTTTGTCTCTCTGGTGTTCGTTTGTTGTCGGATCGATCCATTTCGTGGTCGGAAAATGTAAATGCGAAGACTATCTTTCCTAACTGTTATATAATGTTACAGCTAAATAAGTGACATCTAACTATACATATTGCATAAACACTTTTTTCCCACATGTCCATAATTTGACTAAAATGTAGGCTTAAAAAGCGTAATCAGGTACGACGTCATTGGAATAGAGGTTACGACAACGCACTGACACCTAAAAAAGACGAGTTCGATACTTTTGTTGGGCGCAAATTTTTACCATTGCGTTTACGAATTAGGAAAAGCCTTAACGAAATCTACGCTCAGGAAGCCTGAGTGTTTACGACTTTAGTGGCACAGTGGTTAGAACAATGCACGGGAAATTTAACACATTGAACTGGAGTCCCTCATTCAGAGCTGTTTTTTTCTGAGCACATTCCTTTCAAATTGCAGTAGCATCTTCCAACTACTTTCATAGGACGGTTACACGCCTCCAACTCAAACACTGTTACATGAAAAAAATTATTACTCTCAAATTTGACCTACATTAGGGAGCCCTGGAGTCATCGGCATGGTGTAGCGGGTACGGTCGACGGCTCATTGGTGTAGGTCTTCTCTCTCTCTCTGTTGTACGTTTGTTGTCGGTTCCATTAATTTCCTGGTCGGACAATGTAAATGCTTAGTCTATCTATCTTAATTGTTACATAATGTTAAACCTAATTAATTGACATAAAACTAAAAGATTTGCAAACATACGTTTTTCCCACATGTTCATAATTTGACTAAAAAATACGCTTACAAAGCGTAATCAGGTACGACTTCATTAGAACAGAGGTTACGACAACACACCGAAACCTAAGAACGACGAGTTCGATTCTTTTGTTAGGCGCAAAACTTTACCATTGCGTTTACGAATTTGGGAAAAATTTAACGAAATCTACGCTCGGGAATCGTGAGTGTTTATGACTTCAGTGGCACAGCGGTTAAGGCAAGGCACCGGAACTCGAACACAAGGAGTT
>JAAXHO010000240.1 GCA_012270795.1 Candidatus Poribacteria bacterium | reverse complement strand
GACGGAATATCCAAAGTGTTTCGGTCACCTTGATACTCATAAACAAACCACGAAGAGGTCATACTGTGATAAACCACAACATCAACTCGAGCCAGCTGTGCAAATGTAAAAAGTTCAACGCACGTTCCAAATACACCATCCGTACCCATGCGAGACACTTCCAAATAACTGTTGACATTCCGACAACAAATTGCTCTGACACCAGGCCCACTAGGAACATAAGCTTCCAAAAAATGGCTTTGCAAGCCAACACTGTGTAAATGGTGGCAAATAGCAGCCCGTATGAAAGCATGGTTTGTTGTATCCGAACCGATAGCTACAGAAAGTGCTGAAAAAAGGCAATTCCCGTCTCCTGGAACATCAACACAACTTCCAGGAACCAAATCTGACAACGGATGTTCATCAATCAAAGTCGTTGGGAGAAACAAACCTTGAAAATTGACTCCCAGCCTATTGCAAACATGCTGTAGACTATGCTGACTTCCAATGATTTTTCTACCCCGCGCAACTACCGAATACAGATTTGCTTCCAACAATGGATCAGCATCTGATGACAACGGAGTTGATGTAACATTCGAAATATTCGCCAATTTTGGACTTTTCAAACACTTGCATTCCGCTTTCCCTTTGAAACAACCGCACCACACACACTGCTCCGTCACATTGGGACGTCGCCTCTTCGTAGCTGGCCCAGGGTTCAATTCCAATCCGCCACGAAAAAGAGCTAACACAATAAGACGTCTAGTTAAGCTTGAATCATTGCAACAAAATTGAAGTTGTCCTTGAACGCTACACGCCGATTGACCGTTGTGGTAATTTCGTTTCTCAATGGAGAGACCACCAAATAATGATACAGTGTAATTATGTCTCTGAGATAACGTTTGCAAACTTTTGTCACTTGAGAAAATTGATGTTGAACACCAAAAAAATAGAAGCAATGTTAAACAACCGTAAAAATTCATTGAAATCTACAAAGTATTCCAATTAAAAAAATGGATTAGAACAACAAATCCAAGGATCATTTGCAAATCAGAATAAGCAACAGCGTTTTTCCGCTGCCAAGTCAACACAAAAAGTTCCACATTTGAAAGAACAATGTTAGTAATGTTTTTGAGAA
>JAAXHO010000106.1:2351-2694 GCA_012270795.1 Candidatus Poribacteria bacterium | reverse complement strand
GTTTCCGTCAATGGGCCACCCGCACCTTGCGTGATCATCTGGCGCGCGGTTTCACCCTGAATGAGCGTAGGCTCGCTGAGCGGGGTCTGAGGGAAGCCGAGGAGAGCCTTGATCTGCTCACCCGGACTCTTCAAAATCAGGCGCTTGTAGACTCTACCGGACAAGCCGTGCTGGAACTCATCACCAGCTACGCTGATACCTGGCGTCTGCTGTTGGAGTACGATGAAGACCGGCTTAAAACACCGCCTGGAACGAGGCCATCCGTGGGCGTGCTTGATCTTGACAGCGCCTTGGGGGCGATTACGGAACTCAAACGCGACTTGATGGCGCGTGACGAGGCTTC
>JAAXHO010000106.1:235-2229 GCA_012270795.1 Candidatus Poribacteria bacterium | reverse complement strand
CTCATTATCAATCTGTTGGCGGAACCTGTCAGGTGAATATGGTTTCGATTTCTATTCGGCATTCTGGGAGTGGATACATATAGCCCCGTTTCTTTGCAGTGTTCGACAACTGCCGGAATATTCACGTTGACCCCTTCCCTCCCGCTGGTAATAGTCAATCGAGTAACTGCGACCAGCGAGCAATTCCCGGACGGTGCGACCTTTTCCATCGATTTCCCGGGGTGGACGGTTTGTGTCGTCATCGGGCAACCTTATCAATGGCGTTTTGGTTAATTAGCAATTCAGCTTGCTATAATATTTGAGATGAAATTTTTCCGTCCCTGTACTTATCAGGTTCGATAACTAATCCATCATGAAATACTTTCATCAGGTGCCTGCGCAATTCTGCCTTATCAGCTTCTTTAATATGATGAGTTCTACATATTTCTCCGTGTGCCGGATTTGACTCATTCCCTGTATCATAGACACAGCATGCACGTTTATCCTGATCTGTGAGGATACTGCGTATCTCATGACAGCCACCGGTAACTACACCCAGCCAATTGCGTCCAGGGTTCTTTTTTATGAATTCTTTTACGAAGGCAACTAATTCGTCGTCATTTACTATGGATTCTCTCTGAATTGAGCAACCTTTTGTTTCAATATGTGAGAAAAAACTAGGTCTTACTGATTTTTTATCATTACGCAGATGGTTTTCGATGAATACAAACCGGGTAATCCTCTCGTTATCATTTATAGGATATGGTGAGTCATAACTCATGCTGTGTTTTTCACAAACACAGTCTGGCGCAGCATTATTTATGATGCTGACTCGCTTGTCACTTCCGCTACTGTCGTAATTGATTTTGCAGCAATCTATTCGACCAGGAAGCAGTCTTAAAAATAGTTCTTTACACTCTGAGAAGAACTGAGAATACAGGCGGTAGATTTTCCGAATCGAAGTTAATGGCACCTTTATGTTTATCTCCGTTTTGTTCAATGTAATAGGCTATCCTACCATTGTGTAGAAACTCGATATCGGCATAAATTCCACCATCTCCCCAAAACAAACCGGTATTCCCAGATGCGTGTAGCATCGGTTCTGGAAGAGAAATATCATCAGGCAACAGCCTGATGAAGGACACTACATTTTTAATGCATCCAGCAATGGGTGCTGCAGCGCCTTCACCGTCCCAATCGGCCTTCAATAAAGCCCAGGACCTTATTTCTCCCATCAACTGTTCTCGTGTTGTTGTAGACCTCGTAAATTCAGCAACTCGTATAAACTCATCGTATAAATCCAGGTTAATTGCTTCCGAGGTTTTTGAACGATTACCATCCTCTTTTATTAGCGCAGAATGCCACTTGTAAAACAAATCTGACAACGTGCTCTCTGCACTCAAAGGTATGGGTTTGAACTGATTTAAATTCTGTTCAGTTTCTAAATTCCCAAATACGTAATTTTCAGCAGTTGCTGTATGACTAGTCATTCAAATAAACCAATCCTTTTACACATATCATCACAAATTATATTACTAAACGTCTTCTTACTAAATGTGTGCAACTCATGCATGTGTTCGTCGACAAAATTTACCGCTGTATCTGACTTTATATCAATGGAGTTATATCCAGGCTGATTTAAATTATCAGTGATAACGGTTAATATTTTTACAACACGTTTATCATTTCCAGATGCCTCTTTCTCATCCAAGCAATCAATATTAAGATTAAGCAGTCTTTTAAATTTGTTCTCAACTCGTAGAAATTTTCCGGTGTGTGTGTGCCACAATTCGCCGGAATCATAGACGTGTGAACAGATATATTCAGAATTATTCCTTAGCAGCAAGTTCGGTTGACACTCGGGTATTTCTCCATCCCATACAAATTTATCAACGTATGTGAGATTTATGCTAGCTATTTCTGAATAACTCAGAAATTTAGGGATCAAAATATCAAAGTATTTTTTTGCTTTTGACCACACATCATGCCAACGAGTATAAGTATCCGTTCTGTAC
>JAAXHO010000106.1:0-182 GCA_012270795.1 Candidatus Poribacteria bacterium | reverse complement strand
GGGAACGGGGGATCAGGTGAACCGCCTGGTGGACCAAAAGACACCATCATGCCTTGAATTTCAACCCGTCTGGGCAAGTCATCTGTGAAAGTTGATGCCAGTTCCCTAACTTCCTTGAAGTCGGTTTCATTAAGTGGTTGTGCAAATTGTATCCCTGTGGAAACGCGCTCAATAGCGTGAGC
>JAAXHO010000129.1:1088-1619 GCA_012270795.1 Candidatus Poribacteria bacterium | reverse complement strand
TCCTCGAGCAATGACACACTCTTCCTTGGACCTATTCGATAGAGTACCAATTTTGGAACCAATTGAATGTTCCAATACACAAAAAATTTATCCTACGAATTCCTTGAATGAATCTTCTTTGGAATTCCAGTTCGAATCGGACAGAAACATGATGATAGACTTGCAGGAAACTTTCCTATTTTTGAAAGTAAAACTTAGTAAAGGAAACGTAGCGCTGGAAGCTGCTGATGATGCGATGTTTGTCAATAATACAATGCACTCTCTTTTCTCAAATTGTGAGGTTTTTTTTAACAACGAACAAGTTTATACTTCCAATGGACTCTATGCTCACAAAGCCTTCATCTCTAATGAATTTTCTAATACGAAAGGAACCAAGAGTTCTATTTGCGCATGTCAAGGTTATAGGTACGAGAAAGAACCGGCATCGTTTGGAGACGAACCCTTCCTCTCTCGTAAAGCAAAGAAGAACGAGGAAATTTGTTTTTATGGGAAGTTAGCCATTGATGTTTTCACTTGCGATAAATTCTTACT
>JAAXHO010000129.1:0-978 GCA_012270795.1 Candidatus Poribacteria bacterium | reverse complement strand
TTTCATGTTCCATTCTCCAAGCGTCTCTCTTTACACGACAAGTTGTAATCGAGGATCGCATTTTCAAAGACTTGCATGGCTCGTTGCAACTTCGTCCAGCTCGGTATAACTTCTCCGAAGTGTTAGCGAAAACCTTTGTTATACCTAATGGACAGAATCAATACATTCATGAAAACATCTTCAACAACGCTCCTATAAGACGATTGGCGATTGCTATGAATACCAACACGGCGTTCACTGGTTCACTCAAAACTAACCCTTTCCATTACCAAAAATTTAATCTCCGATCAATTCGGATAGTTCGAGGTAGTCATGTTGTTGTCGATATGGATACCACAGATAATGTACAGTCCTACATCACTACCATGAGAGCTTTAAAGTTTGATGAAGATGGTCCTGGCATCCCTCTGGAGGAATACCCTGAGCACTTCGTTCAAGTGTTTGATCTCACTTCTACTCAAGAAGCAAATGTTCAGATTTATTACCCTGACGTTGTCGCAGCCAGTTTGAGATTGGAATTGTATTTTACCTCCCCTCTTCCTTCAGCGACAGAAGTAGCTGTTTTCGGAGAGCGGCTCTCGACTATTTTCATTGACAAAACTGGGACTGTTGTGAAAAATGGATAATGATCAACTTGCTAGAATAATTTCCAGCATTGGAATTCTGAAATACAAATATATAGGATCCTTCCCTGCTGATATGATTCCCGAAACTCTTCCTGCAGAAACGTTTTTTATATGCAACACCGAAAGCAGTAAAAGACCCGGTTCACATTGGGTAATGGTAGCCAAGAAAAATGGAAATGTTTATTTTGGAGACTCACTTGGGAATGATCCAATGTTTTATCGCAACATAGTTTTGAAACATTTCGATGCTCTCAAGATTCTGAATCGGGTAGAATTACAAAAAGAACCTTTGTGTGGCCTTTATTGTATTTATTTTGCATTTTCCTTGTTCACAAACTTTCGCCTATACAAT
>JAAXHO010000147.1:1263-1896 GCA_012270795.1 Candidatus Poribacteria bacterium | reverse complement strand
ATTTACCACACGCGAAGGAAGTTATGTCAACCATCGAAAGATGCAAATCAGGAAACACTGGACCCGATTCGAGGGTATGATCTTATCATGCGGTTCTACACCACACTCGGAAAATAAAACAAGGCACTTACAAAAAAGACGTAAGTGCCTTAGTTTTGTGTTGCGGAACACAACGTATTGTGCCCGTATAATTTTAATCGGAGGTTCGGATGCTGGAAATACCAGGCGTGTCGGAAAGCGTAAATTCAATTGTCTCGGTTATTGTAATCGTAGTGTTAGCTTTTTTAGTTTTAAAATTTTTGGGCAGGGTAGGCAAGTTTCTTGTGATCGTATTTCTTATCATTGTAGCCTTGTACTTTTTATATCCNNTCAATAAAAACGTCGGAAAATACTGAGGCGATTAAACCAAACCTGTGATGCGGGTGTTGACAGACCCATAGAAATAGGCTACTTTTGATGTGAATAAAGGTCATTGGGCCTGTTGGTCTTTCTGTTTTCACCTTGATCTTTTTTTGGGGGAGTTGTTGTAAACCGCTTATATGGGATTGAATTGTAAAAAGTTTTTATTTCAGGAGGCATGAGATGCCTGTTAAGCGACAAGAGAATATGGAGGAGGCGCGGGCTTTGATTCAA
>JAAXHO010000147.1:0-1256 GCA_012270795.1 Candidatus Poribacteria bacterium | reverse complement strand
AAAAACGCCCCGGCACAACGATACTGGGGCGTTCTCTTTTTCTGCTGTTGCACTTCAAGTCGGGCTATTGTTTGGACAACAGATTCAACAGGGCAATGGATGTAGCGATATTTGTTGCCAGAATAGTAAACAACAAACCGACGACATTTAGTCCTCTTTTCCTTCTGATCGCATAATGTATTTTGATATTGCTGTTCATCCTTTCGCCTGCTGACGCAACCAGCTTTCCGCCTCAGGGGATCTGTTCTTTTAATTGACGGGGATGCAGTGAAAGAAACTCTCTGACCTCGAGATTCATCCGGTCAATTTCGGCAATAAATCCTTCTGCTGATAACTGGTAATTCTGTGGATTTGTTTCAGTCTGTCGCAGTTTTTCAACCTGTTGTTGAAAGTATCTGATGCGTTCTTTGGTTGCCTCAAGTTCAAGGTTATTCCGAATCATCGCCAATTACCTCCACGATTCCACGTCGCGTTCTATCTCGTTTTATCTGCCAGTACTCAAGAGCTTCCTGTTCCCCGCCAATTGCGGCCAGTCGCCGAATCCAGAAAACACTTGCACCAATTACATTTTGCACTGCCTGATGATCAAAAATGATAGCTGCTTCATTACTTACTTGATTGGCATCAAACGAATCTTCCATCATCATAAAGATATCGACATCCTCGGGATAAGGTTTTGCCGTAACGAAGGAACCAAATACGATAAACCTCGCCATTTGTCCTGTTCCGAAGGCCAGATTATAAACGCGTTCCAGTCGTTGTCCAACGAGATGTCGCTGTACTGTTCCCGTTCCAAAATGTTGTAACACATCAGCCAATGTCGCCCGATGAATGCCTACAGGCAGATCACCGTTATTGTCAAATTCAGGCCATTCTCGCATTGGAATCGTTTTTTAGATGTAGTGTCTGGCAAGATGCAATTTGTCGCTTAAAAATAACAGCATGCCCTGTTGAGGGCAAGGCTGAATCACAGAATGCGGATTCTGTTTGTGCTATTGCTTCGCATAGAGAAGGCTTTTCAGGGTTGGGAGGGGGATGGGGTATCCTGTCCACCTGCCTGCCAGCAGGCAGGTCCTTCCATCACTGGATAGAACCACTCCAGTGCGGGCTTCTGCCCATCCTGATATTGATTTTCCCATCCCCCTGTTGTATCTTCACGTTATGCCACAGACCGCATACAAAACCCCTGCAATTGCAGAGGCTTATGCCCATTGCAAAGCACTTACCTGCGCGCATTATGAGAATTTTCCGGTTGG
>JAAXHO010000008.1 GCA_012270795.1 Candidatus Poribacteria bacterium | reverse complement strand
CAAAAACTTTACACACCCACATTTTACTGATAACTCAACAAGAAACAGATAGTACCTGTCCAAACTATAGTTTATAAACAATAAAAATATGAATCAAAAATCTGCTGTCAATACTTTTCAGCAATTCCGTTTAGATGGCAAGGTTAGTCTTGTAAGCGGTGCGAGTCGTGGCATCGGCAGGGCGATGGCAGAAGGACTTGCGGGTGCAGGTTCAAACCTTGTCATTGCTGGCAGAGAGATGAATACACTCATGCCTGTTGCAGAACAGATCGCCGAAGAAACCGGTAGTGCCGTCCTTCCAGTTCAAGCAGATGTGGGTAATCTTCAGGAAATTGAATTGCTTGTTGAGCGAACTGTCAATGCTTTTGACGGACTGGATGTGTTGGTGAACAACGCAGGCGTAAATGTGCGAAACCCCGCCCTGGAATTTACTGAGGAGGATTGGGACTTTGTGACAGATGTTAATTTGAAAGGTGCGTTTTTTTTGGCTAAAGCGTGTGGCAAAGTCATGGAAAAACAGGGAGGTGGCAAGGTCATCAACACCTTATCATTAACGTCAGCAATTGGGCTGCCGACAAGCGTGGCATACACGGCAGCGAAGGGCGGTCTCCTGCAACTGACAAAACTTCTTGCTGTGGAATGGGCAGCACACAACATACAGGTCAATGGGATTGCTCCCGGCTTCATTCGGACAGAGATGACTGCCTCTGCACGCGAAGATAGTCGAAATGAATGGATACTCAATCGCACGCCTGCATATCGTTGGGGAGAACCTGAAGACCTTGCGGGGCTGACGATTTTCTTTGCGTCAAACGCATCCGATTTCGTTACGGGGCAGATGGTATTTGTTGATGGTGGTTTTATGGCAGGTAGCGATTGGAGAAAACGCACATAATATGGAAATCCAGTCACCGCTTTCTGCTTTGGCACAGGCGGAAAAAATTTTTGAAAAGTTCAACATTGAAAGTGCTACGTTATTTGACCATAAACCTGTATTAAGGATACAGGTGTCCGACTCTGAGTTTGCGCGTGTGCTTGATCTCCGTAGCACGCTTGTTGAAAAACTTAAACCTACTGGTTTTCGGTTCATCGCTCTTGACCTTGAGGCTAATACAGAAACATAGATTGCATGCAGGTTCTATTCCCATTTTAATAGAGGTGCTTCGCTATCACAACTAAAAAAATAATTTGAAATTTTGCATTTTATACTATATAATGATATTAGCGTCTAACCATAATCAAATCTGTTGTGTTATTTTCTTACAAACCATATTCATATTAAGGAGTCTAAACTATGGCTGATGCAGTCGACTACATCCCGTTCCAACGCGTAAAAGATTGGAAAGTTGGCGATAGGATTGTTGTAGATGGAATTCCAGGGAAAATTCGTGATATTGTTGAATTCAATAACCCGTCGGGAATCGGAGAAACAATTGCCTCTATCGGTGTAGTGTATGATAATGAACCCGGTGTAATTAGACTTGTAGAATCTGATTTTCATCAGGTCCAATTAGAACGTGAAACCCTCTCTAATAGTCTTTTCAGATAGAATTCTTTACACCACTATCATTTTTTAGCCCACCCTTTAAATCAAGACCATTTTCATGTCATAAGGTTGATTGACTAATTGAATGTTAGGCGGAATTTGTCAAAGAACGATTAGTCAGGAACCTATGCTTGTTCTGATAATAATTTTCTTCTAAAACGCACGAATTTATAGACTTTTTCTCGAACACCTCGTTTGGGACAGCTTCAACGGGTGTGTAAAGTTTTTGCACAGAGG
>JAAXHO010000035.1 GCA_012270795.1 Candidatus Poribacteria bacterium | reverse complement strand
CCAGAATCCCGTATCTACTCATTGCTTAAATTTTTTGTATTGCTCGTTTGTCACTGGATATTTATCTATAAGAAATGCATCAAGAAAAACGGTATGTACTGGCTGTTCGTCATCGTTTGCTTCTTCCTCATTGCTCCCCATCCGAAATTCTCCTGCTGGAATAAGTGTCATATTGTCTGGTACATCGGTAATTAACTGGATTGATTCTGGAGTAACATCATTAACATTTTGCCTTGTTGGTGCTGTGCCTTCCTCTGAAATTATTGGTTCTGCAGTGTTTGGTTCGGTATTTATTTGTTGAATATCATCAGCGGGTGTCTCATAAGTGTCTCCTTCAGACAGAAATGTATCCAAATATGCGTTTCGTTTTTGTGGGTCTATTAGGGTATCTCGTGCTTGATTTAGGAGTGTTCGCCACTGTTCTTCTGTTTTACCATCGGGACGTATGCGTGCCCCTGCTGTCAACGATGTTCTATAGTGTTTGTCGTGCGCTGCTTCAACAATGTTCACGATTGTTTGATCATCAAGTTCATGAATCTGTTCAATTGAAATGTCCAATACCTCAAAATAGTTATCCTTTTCACCAACAATTATTTCCGCAGCATTCAGAATTTCAGATGCCTCATCAACCGAAAGACCGTGTTGCTGTACTGCGCGTTGCAGAAGACCTATGCGTTGTTGATCGGTTATAGTCGGTGAAACTGTCTTGAACTCGTTAATGAAGGTAATAAATGCATCGCGTTCGCGCATGTTCAATTCTTTTCCCCAGATCTATTCTATTGAAACATATCAAACGGAGGATTATGTCCTTATAGGTTTTACACAACGAAAACCAACGATGCTGTTTGTTTTCCAAGGCGTTAACCAGCCCCGACTTGAGACACGCACCTCATGTTCCGCTGAGTACCACGAACCACCCCGTATCACACGTGATGTTTTAGTTTTTGTAAAGTCTTTTGAGATATTCTCTATACTACCACCAGAAACGGGATTATGACTTCCGGAAGATATATAAAATTCTCTATCCCACTCATCAAGGCACCATTCACTTACATTGCCAGTAATGTCACATATACCGTATCCGTTCGGTGGGTACTTTCCTATAGGTGTTGTTTCCCCGACCTGTTTTCCAAAATTTGCGTTGCGTTCAATAATTTCATTACCCCATGGATATCTTTGTCCTATCAACCCTCCTCTTGCGGCCTTTTCCCATTCTGCTTCCGTAGGCAATCGTTTGCCTACCCACTGTGAGTATGCCATCGCTGCGTACCAACTGACCCAATTCACTGGACGGTCACCTGTTCCTTTTGGATAGTTCCCTTTATGCCAGTTTTTCAAATAGTCATTATCTCTATATTTTCTAATATAAGAACTTGGCATCCAGCCAAGATTACGCCAACTTGGATTTGCATCAACAAATTCCTTAAATTTTGAATTAGTCACTGGATATTTATCTATAAAAAACGCGTCAAGAAAAACGGTATGTACTGGCTGTTCGTCATCGTTTGCTTCTTCGTCTTCACCTCCCATTTGAAATTCACCCGCAGGAATAAGAACCATGTCGTCTTTTTCTAATGGAATAGAGGGGGTTTGCTGTTTCTCCGAAACAGATTGTGTCTGTTCAGGAGTGGTATTACCTATCTCTGATAACGTTTCAATGGAAGGAGTAACACTGTTTTGCAGCAGTGTGATATGTTCCTGTCGCTTTTCTACGTCTATAAGTACATCTCGTGCTTGATTGAGAATTGTTCTCCACTGTTCTTCTGTTTTACCATCTGTACGCGGACGACCACCTGCACGCAACGATGCAGCATAAAGTTTTTTGTGAGCAATCTCTACAAGGTTCGCGATTGCCACTTCATCTAATCCTTGAATTTCATCAATAGAGAAACCTAACACTTCAAAGTAATTTATCTGTTCACCGATAGTCAATCCTGCCGCATTGAGGATATACGTTGCTTCATTAATAGTGAGACCGTGCTGCTGAACCCCTAACCGCAAAAAGCCTTTACGTTGTTCGTCAGTTATAGTGGGTGAAGCAATTTTGAGTTGATTGATGAAGGCAACAAAAGCTTCGTGTTCGCGCATGTTCAGTCCTTTTGTCAAGATTGATGCTATTTTAGCAACTCAAACGGAGAATTAGGTCGTAATAGGTTTTACACAACGAAAACCGATGTTAGAATTTGCATAAGTCGGTAGCGCGGCAGAACGTTTTGCGGTTCGTATGTCCTGCACCTTATTGTACCAAGAACCGCCACGCAGTAAACGTAGTGCTTTAGAATCCCTATAGTTATTTACTATCTTGCTAATACTGTCACCTGCGATTGGGTTTTCACTTGGTGAAGATGCATAGAAGCGTCCATCCCATTCATCAAGGCACCATTCCCACACATTCCCCGCCATATCATATAAACCAAACTCGTTTGGTGAATACTCTCCTATTGGTGTCGTGGATCCGATATTTTTGCCGAAGTTTGCCTTTGTGGTATCTATAAGATCTCCCCATGGATACTTCTTAACAGCTAAGCCTCCCCGTGCTGCTTTTTCCCATTCTGCTTCTGTTGGTAGACGCTTGCCCACCCATTCTGCATAAGCCATGGCTGCATACCAGCTAATGTGAACTACCGGATGGTTCGCTTGCCCTTCCAAATAGTTGTTCCCATGCCAATGATGGAGGAGGTATCCATCGTGGTATTTTGCAGGTAGAAATTTACTTAATCCTTGGGGTTTGTTCCATTGCGGGTTTGCATCAACGAATGCTTTAAACTGCTCATTTGTTACAGGATATTTGTCCATATAGAATGCATCCACAAAGACCGTATGTACAGGTTGTTCGTCATTAAATGCTTCGTTATCACTACCACCCATTTCAAATTCACCTGCGGGAATAAGTTCTATGTCGCTGTCAAGATGTAAAGGGGCTGAGGGAGTGTCTACTAATGTTTCTTCAGTATGTTGTACTGTTGCAAGGTGTGCGTTCCGTTTTTTTGGGTCTATTAACACATCGCGTGCTTGATTCAATAGTATCCGCCACTGCTCTTCTGACCTGCCATCTGCACGCGGTCGTCCACCTGCCTGCAATGATGCACTGTACAAGTTTTTATGTGCAGTTTCTACGCGTTTCGTGATAGCCAATTCATCTAAACTTTGGGCCTCTTCAGTTGAAAGTCCCAGAATCTCAAAGTAATTCTCTTGTTTACCTATCACTAATCCGGATGCATTTAGAATATCCGCTGCATCATCAATGGTAATGCCGAACTGTTGCACAGCTCTACGGAGCAACCCTTTTCGTTGTTCATCAGAAATTGTAGGTGAAACTGTTTTAAATTCGTTAATGAGGATTATATATTCATCGCGTTTAGACATCACGTATTTCTCTTTGATAAATAGTTTATTTTGGGCAGAAGTGAGTCGGTAAAACGTCAAGGTTTAACTGGCATCACACAACGGAACCCAATGTTGAAACATGTATATCTTGGTGTATTGCGCGAACGATATGCCACCCTAACGTTCTGAGGCGTACTCACACAGGAACCGCCGCGCATAACCCGTGATGATTTTATATCAGTAAAGTTTTCAACAACATATAATATACTATCACCTGCAATCGGATTATCCTGTGGGGACTGCACATAAAAGTACTTATTCCATTTGTCCAGACACCATTCATACACATTGCCTATCATATCATACAGACCATAATTGTTGGGTGGGTATTTGCCTACTGCTGTTGTTTTACTGATATTTGCGTCAAAATTTAGATAACTTGCATCAATCGTACTTCCCCATGGATATTTCTCACCTGTCAGTCCACCACGTGCCGCCTTTTCCCATTCTGCTTCGGTCGGAAGCCGTTTGCCCGCCCACTGTGAGTATGCCATTGCGGCATACCAACTGACCCAAGTTACCGGATGATCGGCTTCTTTTCTTAGATAAACGTATCTATTCCAATGTTTCAAGTGTTCTCCGTCGTGATATTTTCTGGCGATCTTGGCAATATCAATCTTTCCCGACTCGTACCATTTCAACGGCTTACGCCATTGCGGATTCTCATTAAGAAAGTTTTTAAATTGTGCATTTGTTACTGGATATTTATCCATATAAAAAGCATCTACAAAGACCGTATGTATGGGTTTTTCATCGTTGAACGCATCTCTGTCATCACTTCCCATTTGGAATTCACCCGCAGGAATGAGAACCATGTCATCTTTTTCTAATGGAATAGAGGGAGCATGCTGCTCCATCAAAACCGATTGTGTCTGTTCAGAAGTAGTATTATCTATCTCTGATAACGATTCAATGGAAGGAATGGCACTGTTTTGCAGCAGTGCGATATGTTCCTATCGCTTTTCTGCGTCTACAAGTACATCTCTTGCTTGATTTAGGAGTGTCCGCCACTGCTCTTCTGACCTACCATCTGCACGCGGTCGTCCTCCTGCACGCAACGAAGCAGCATAAAGTTTTTTGTGAGCAATCTCTACACGGTTCACGATTGCCAATTCGTCTAATCTTTGAATTTCATCTATAGAGAATCCCAAGACCTCAAAGTAATCAATCCGTTCACCGATAGTCAGTCCTGCTGCATTGAGGATATATGTTGCCTCATCAACAGTGAGTCCATGCTGCTGTACCCCTAACCGCAAAAAACCCTTTCGTTGTTCATCGGTTATAGTGGGTGAAGCAATTTTGAGTGCGTCAACTATCGCAATAAATTCATCGCGACTGGCCATTGGTTCATTATCCTTGAATCAAGTTTGAAGGCGGTAGTAGGGCAAACAAAAAACACTGCCATAGGTGTCAATTTAGGGGCTATTCTACCCCATTTCCCTCTTGTTGGAGGGGTTTCTAACCCCGATAGCAGAATGGAACGGCAAAAAATCGGGGTTAGAAACCCCTCCAACAAGAGTTTCATTTCTTAAATTGATACCTATGGGTAAACAAAAACACTGCTGACACAAGTTTATTTCATTTCACTACCACACTTATTCAACGATTAAGTCTTGTAGGTCAGTTTTTGCCTGTGCAACCTCTTCTTCATTGAGAGTCGGTCTGTCAATGATGGAAAAGATGTCGTAAACAGCAGTAGCGTCATCTTCAGAGAGAGATGTTGCAGTCACTTCAAGATTTTGGTGCAAGTTGTATTTGTAGATAACTTCAATTGGAGATCCTCGTGGTAAACCTGTTGGTAACTCAAGCGTGCATTCACCTAATTTGTATTCATCAAAGAGATCAATTTCCTCTTTGAATTGGTCCTGTTCAAGTCCCTGAACGACTTCAATCAACGCTGAGGGTTGATTATGGTCTACTGTCAAAAACTTATCTCCGACTTCGCATGGCACAGCCGTCATTTTCGGTATCATGACATGGATGATATGCTCGCGTTGTGCGTTTAGGACGACAAGTCCAAGGTTATGTGTTGCACCGTCAGTTACGGTAACCTTTGGTGCGCCGTCAGGCCCGATGAACCTTTCAATGACAGCTTCCGGCATATCTGCTGTTTCGGTGTCACCTTCGGATATCTGGCGGAGTGTCCCCTGAATAGCAGCACCGATTGCCACGACTTCATCTGGGTTGACTTCATAAGGATTGATCTCTTTACCGCTGCTTGCGGCTATCATCTCCCGCACCATCGGCATCCGAGTTGACCCCCCTACCAACAGGATTTTGTCTATATTTTCCCATGTCATGTCTGCTTCCGTAAGGACAACATTGCACAAAACACGGCATCTTTCAAGTAGGTCTGCGGTGAGTTGTTCAAACTTTTCTCTGGTCAATTCCACCCGTGTTGTTTTACCGTTGTATCCGCAAACGATGAGGGCGCGCTGCCTTAATGACAAAGATTCTTTTGCGGTGATCGCATCCAGTTGTAGGTCTTGATACGTGTGAAGGTCTTCTAACGGGTTCTCACCGTGTTCAATCTCAAACATCTCCGCAACATGCGTGATGATCTTATCATCCCAATCCTTACCGCCGAGTCTGTGGTCACCGTTTGTAGCGAGCATCTGGATTTCAGTATCTGACACCTTCATGATCGTCACATCAAACGTCCCACCACCAAGGTCAAACACGAACACATTTTGGTTGGTACCCAATTGGTCCATACCGTAAGCAAGTGCAGCGGCAGTGGGTTCGTTGAGGACTTGCAGGACATTCAACCCCGCAATTTTCCCAGCGTTTCGAGTTGCTTCGCGCTCCGCATCATGAAAATAGGCGGGAACAGTGATAACAGCATCTGTGATTTCTTCACCCAGATATGTTGCGGCATCCTGCTTGAGTTTTGTCAAAATGATTGCGGAGAGTTCTTCGGGGGAGTAGTTCTTTGCGTCAAACGTGCGAAAGTATTCTGACTTTGACTTACCCATCTCCCGTTTGACAAACTCCACAATCTGTTCGGGAACGGCCCTGGCATTTTGCTTGGCGATTTTGCCGACGGTTACGAGAGTGTCCTCAAACATGATAACCGACGGTGTAATACGTTCACTTTCTAAGTTTGGAATGATCTCTGCCTGTCCATGTTCATTGATGTGTGCTATTGCAGAGAATGTTGTTCCGAGATCAATCCCAACGACTTTACCCATCTATTCCGCCTCCTTTCTCATTGGAAGGAGATACATTTATTGGGTTTTCGGATTTTTGGGTATCGGGAATATACCGAAATATTGTCACCTCTTCTGGACGGAACACTTTCTCTCGCCAATGAAACCCAATTTTGTGAACTTCTGCGATTTTCTGATCCTGTTGTGGGTCCTCTGACGGTATTACCTTGCGCGTCTTGTGCAAATGCCGATCAAGTGTGTCCAGAGAATCCTTATAGGGAGTTACATCCATGCGGTATAGTACCTCTTCAAGTTTAAACCGAAAGTTCTCCAAATTCTTCCGAAATTGGTTGAGTTCATCTGGCAGCGTTTCTTCACTTCCGTTCAATATATCGTCAAGTTGTGTTTCAAGCATCCCGTAACTATCATATAGTTGGATTAGGTTGTGGATAATCGGTTTGTGAAGTACTTCAAGTAGAAAACTCTCCTTATATTCTTTCATTTCAGCATATATTTTGTCAAACATCTCTGTCTGATTCTGATTTCGTGCAATCTGCTTTTCAAACAGATCTTGTAGTGAAGATAAGGTTTGATTTACCTGTGCCAGGTCTTCTTGTTGTAACATTTCCAGATCATCCAGTTGTGCAGAGGTGTCTGTTGCAGTATCCGAATCCATTTCAACATTATCACTCTTTTTTACTAAATCTGCATCTGTGTCCATATCGGCACTTAGTTTTATATCATCTTCATTCAATTGCTTTTCCAAAATAGAACCCTCCTTACAACGAGTTTTTCTTAGAGGGGTAGTTCCAAATCTCTTTTGATTATACAACGAATAAGGTACTCTGTCAATGGCAGCTTAAAAATTTCCATAGGCATTCCATTGTCGCAAAGGATCATCGTTGGAGGGGTTTCTAACCCCGATTTCTGCTGCTGTGTATCTCAAATCGGGGTTAGAAACCCCTCCAACGATGATCCTTTGCGACAATGGAATGCCTATGAAAAAGTTCAAATCTTATTATATAGATACTCACTTAATTTTTGAGACCTTTTATACACAAAAGGATAGCAAAAATCGAGACTATGTGTAGATTTTAGAATTAACCTTTCTGCCACGGAACACTTCCTGCTTTCTGTTTTTCTTCCTGAAACAAACGTCCCATTTCCCTATAAAGTTTGTTGTTTGTGTTTGAGGTATCAGTTGCTTCCATCGGATCACTTGATAGGTCGTATAGTTCCAGTGGTTCAAAAGGACTATTGTGTAGCAACTTGATGTCACCCTGTCGTATTGCGTGTTGACACTGAGCGTGAAAGCGATTTCCCCCCTCTCTGCGTACCCAATAGAGCAGACGATCAGAGAAGTTCTGTTTTTCCCTTGAAGTGTTTGCCAAATAGAACGCCCTTCAATTTCGTGTTTGACAGGAACATCAGCGACTTCACACACTGTCGGCAAAAGATCCATAAGCATTGCCACCTGATCTGTAACGTGTCCCTCTGGTATGTGGTCTTTCCACATTGCACATGTAGGGACTCGGATTCCACCTTCGTACATCTGTCCTTTTTGTCCACGGAGCGGACCGTTGTTTGCCCCAACTTGCATTGCACCACCATTGTCTGACGTGTAAATCACCAGCGTGTTGGAGAGTTGACCTGTTTCCTCAAGTGAGTCCAGCACGCGTCCGATACCTGCATCCATGTGTTCAACGAGAGCGATGTAACGTGCGCGTTGATCTGAAATATCCGGTTCACGTTTTCGCACCCGTTCGATCCAGTCGTCAGGAGGTTGGATCGGTGTATGCGGTGCGTTGTAAGCGAGATAGAGGAAAAATGGATGGGATGTATGTGCATGCGTGCGAATAAAGTCCATGCTCCAATCCGAGAAAAGGTCTGTGGCGTGCCCCCTTGGATCAATGGTTTCAAAACCGCGCCGCATGTAGTTATTGCCATGTCGAAGATGCGTATAATAGTCGTCCATCATATCGCCGAGGAAACCGTGAAAATGGTCAAACCCGCGTTTGCACGGATGATTTTCATCTTCAAGTCCCAAATGCCACTTCCCGATAAGTGCCGTGCGATAGTCTTTCTGTTTCAACATTGAAGGCAGTGTCATCGCGTCCTGTTGAAAATAACCCCAGTTGTTTTGGGCATGCGTGCGTATCACACCGGGAACACCGACTCTATCAGGATAGCGTCCGGTCATAAGCGATGCACGACTTGGAGAACATACAGAGGAGTTTGCATAAAATTGCGTTAAACGGGTGCCTTCTGTGGCAATCCTATCAATGTCAGGTGTTTGAATTGAGGGTCCGTCATGAGCTGATATATCGCCATATCCGTGATCGTCTGCAAGGATGAGTAAAATGTTTGGTGATTTTGCCATATTTATCTCCATGTTTGATATGATTTGTTATTTCAACTAACAATGCAAAACGCCCAAATTGGCATGTCGTGCAGCCAAGTTGGGCGCGATGCGATTCACTCTATACCATTTCAATTAAATTAGATGTCATTGCTATCGGGATTTGATACTTCCCCATGTGGTTGCGAGTTTGTCCTTAGGTTCAACAGGCAGTACACCCGCTAAGCCTTTGTCCATTAGGGTATTTATATCTTCCGCGGACAGCGCGACATTGAAAATTGCGACATCGTAGAGCATACCGTAAAGAGTTTCTGAAGTGTTGTTAGTCCAACCACCGATATTAACTTCGTTTGTATCCCTTGGTGCAGGACCACCATAGCCACCGGTTGAAGAGAACTCTGTTCCATTTTCATAGAGTTTAATGGTATCCACACCATCATACGTCGCTGTCATATATAACCAAGTATTTTTCTTTACGGTTCCTTGATTCCATCCACCTTTCCAACCGCTTCGACTATAATAAGCTTCCCAATGGGCACCATTACCACTCACCCTGAAAGCGTAATTTGCTTCTGCAATAGATGGATGTCTCTTACCAACAATGTGTCCAAAGCCGCTTTCAGCGGAATTCACATTGACCCATGCGGTAATTGTCCAGCCCTCTGAGGCATATAAACTATCAGAATCGGGAATGATGACCCGATCATTCTGCCCATTTAAACTTAAGGCAGGACCGGAAGGACCATCAACCCACTGTCCACCTTGTAGTTCACCATGATTGTTATTTCCCGAACTGTCGTTGATATCAGTACCTTCACCTTCGTCAAGTAGCCAAATTGCCATTGCAGTATCAGGATCGATGGCTGCATCAACGTACATTGTGAACGCAAGCATAATAGCAAATAAACTGATACTAAATATCCCTAAGCATTTCAAAACCTTTTTCATTTTTCCCTCCAGAAATTTGATTATCATACCATGGTTAATTAGAGTATTTTTTTAACTTACAAACTATAACATCAATGTGTAATGTAAGGACAACCCAACATATACTTCTTAATACTACCACAGATGCATTCATGTGTCAATCAATTATATTGTCTGCACAGAAGCATTCAATTGTCGGGTTTGCGGATTTGGGTTCGGAATCTCGGAACGCGCGGATTTCGCGGAACACACGGAAAAGATACCCATAATCAAACGGATTCAATTGTCACGATGTCTCTTTGTTGGAAGACATTTCAACAATAGAATACCAATAGATTATACATGATTTCTATTGTTCTCAAAACAGAAAATACAACACAAAAAACGAGAAAAAAGCTATTTAGTTGTTTTTTTCAGAATTTCGTAAATTTCAAAAACCTTCATAAACCCATGCCACGACACGATCGAGAACACTTATAAAAAAACGCGAAAAACACGAAAAAAACAACTAAAAAATTCTACGATGAGGACAAAATACAAAAACTTTACACCCCCTACTCTAAATCAAATTTGCATTCTGTAGGTCGATGGTGCTATACTAATTCCACTTGTACCATAATTTACAGTCATATTTGTGCCATGCAATTTGTTAGACGTTTTTCAGAAATAGATGATGATGATCTTCCGCTTGTAGGTGGAAAAGGGTTGAATCTTGGAAAATTGACAAGGGAGGGATTTCAAGTACCTACAGGTTTTTGTGTCACAACTGATGCTTACCGATTGTCTGTTGGAAGCATCTCTGAACAAAGTTCAAGTAATATCAAAGACATAGGATTATCACCAGAGTTGATTGGGGAAGTGCTGAAAGCGCGCGAAGAATTACAGACAGACACAGTGGCTGTTCGGTCCAGTGCAACTGCCGAAGATTTGGATACAGCAAGTTTTGCTGGACAACAAGATACTTTCCTACATGTTGAGTCCGAAGAACTTATTGATGCTATAAAGAGATGTTGGGTATCACTCTGGTCAGAACGTGCCATTGCGTATAGGCGTTCTCAAGGCATCCCAAATGATGGATTGGCAATGGCTGTTGTTGTTCAAGAGATGTGTCATGCGGATGTGTCTGGTGTTCTTTTTACTGTGAGTCCTTTCAATAAAGATGTTAGTATTGTTGAGTCTAATTGGGGATTAGGGGAATCGGTGGTGTCTGGTGAAATAACACCGGATAGTTTCCAAATCTCGCGCGATACTGGCGAATTAATTGATAGCACTGTTGCTATAAAACGAGAGATGATCACAGCAGCTGGTGTGGATGAGGTATCTACAGACCAACAAAACATACCAAGCCTTACAAATACTCAGTTAAGGCAACTTGTTAAATTAGGTATGGAAGTAGAAATATTATATGGTCAACCGATGGACATTGAGTGGACATTGGCAGATGATAATTTTTTCCTGTTGCAAGCACGACCAATAACGACACAAACACATACTCCAATTGATGAAAATAATACGAGAATTGAGACGTTACGTCAGGAGGAAATTCAAAAACTCAAAACGTTAACAGAATCTAACGGAACGATCTGGAGTCATCACAATCTCGCGGAAGTGTTACCTACACCATTACCGATGACGTGGGAGATCATGAAGCATTTTATGTCTGGAGAAGGTGGGTTAGGTAAAGCGTATCGTGATTTAGGTTTCTATCCGAGCAAACGTGTTGATAAAATGGGGATTCTTGACCTCATCTGCGGAAGAATTTTTGTTAATTTGAATCGCGAGACAGAACTACACTTTGAGGGTTTCCCGTTTGCACACGACTTTGATGGGTTGAAGCAGAATCCACAGAAAGCGATGTATGCACATGCAATGCCGAATATTATGCATAGCACACCATCATTTTGGTTTAAACTTCCACTTCACATTATCCGCATGACGAAAGCAGAAAGGAAATTACGAAAGTGTCGAACAGATTTTGATCAAGTGTTGACGCAACAGGAATTTCCAAAGTTCCATGAGATTGTTAAAGCAGAACAGCATCTTTCTTATTCAGACCTTTCAGATAACGATTTAGTTACAAAGTTTAGGCTATGGTGTAGTAGAACTTTGGATGACTTTGCACCAAAAGCCTTGATTGTTACAATAATTGCTAATTTTTCGTTACAACGTTTAGAAGCGGCACTCCAGAAATGTGTTGATGAGACAACCGCAAAAAACCTTGTAAGCCGCCTTATTAGTGGAATTTCTGGGAACCTCACTGTTGAAACCAATGAGAAACTTCAGCAAGTTGGAACTGATAAGTTGACTCTTACGGAATTCATAAAGGAATACGGACACCGTGCTGTTGGTGAGTTTGAATTAGCAGAACCCCGTTGGCGTGAAAACACAACATATCTTGAACAGATCATTGCCTCTATTTCTCAAGAGGATTCAGAAAACAGAGAACAGAAAGAAAATGAGAACTATCACTTTGCACGACAAGAAAAACTGCGTAAAGCTGCTGAGAAAGAACTGGTTGGAATTTTAGATAAGAAACCGGGGGTGCGCAAACAGATTGAAAACGAACTGGATTTTACGAGACGATATATGCCGTTTCGGGAAACAGCGAAATTTTTCTGGATGCTCGGATATGAACAGATACGGCGGACATTGGTAGTATTGGATAACAGGTATAATCTCAATGGGGGCATTTTTTATCTGTTGCCAGATGAATTGGAGCAACTGATTAAAGGACATGACTTCAGTGAAAAAATAGCAACGCGCAAAAAGCAACGTGAACTTATACTTCAGATTGAAGTGCCCGATGTAATTTTTAGTGATGCGTTGGATTGTATAGGAACATCGTTGTCAACGGAAGCAGCGGACACATTTACGGGGGTTGGTGTTTCTGCTGGGATTGCAAAGGGACAGGCGCGTGTACTTTTGCATCCATCCGACATTCAACCTTCTGAACGGGATTATATTCTCGTTTGCCCATCAACAGATCCAGCGTGGACACCCTTGTTTCTCAATGCAGCGGGATTAGTAATGGAACGTGGCGGTATGCTGTCGCATGGTGCGGTTGTTGCAAGAGAATACGGTGTCCCGGCGGTGGTAAACATCCCCAATGCAACACAGCATATCAATGATGGTCAGATGATTCAGGTAAATGGTAATCGGGGAATTGTCTCTTTACTATCCTAACAGATATTATACTATGGTGAATTATTGAAATAATTATACACCCCTTCGGTAGGAGCGACCTCCCGGTCGCGACCCGGGGAATGCCAAAAGGCATTCATACCGTTGATTTGGAGGTCGCTCCTACCAGATTTCCGCAGCTAATGAGACATAATATAATAGAAATGGTATTAGGTGAAACAGCACATGTTTATTGAAGATTACTCAACTAAACTTCAGCAAAAAAGAAAGAAAATGGCCCGAGCTTTTATGATGTCGTTGGTATTGCATATCGCTACAATCGCGCTTATAAGTTTGAGTTATACCACGATCTATCGTCCGATGTATGCTTCTGTTCCATTGACGAAGGATGAAATCACAATTACCTCAATTAAGCGATTCCATATCAGTAGCAAACGGAAACGTTCTATACCGAGACGACGTTCTTTGTCATCAAGTACGGTGCAAGTCACTGAACAAAGTGCAGCACAACCGATTAATTCGACGCGTCCGATTACCACAGGTAACGCTTTGACAACAGTAGGTACAGCGGCAGAATTACCGATAGCAGAGACTTCACTCAGCGAAATAGTAGATGATTCTCCGCGATGGAAAGCAATAGCGATAGAAAATCCCACCTCACCGACAATAGCACCTGTAGCAGAAATGTCGCAGGAACAGACAGAGGCTGCCTCACATAGTTTAGAGGATGCACCGATGCCTGTTGACAGAGACGGTATGATGGGTGATGCGTTAGAAGGGATAGCAGAAAGTGTTGCTGATACAACAGATGACAGCATTGTTGATATTGTTTTTCTCCTTGACATTAGTGGCAGTATGATAGATAATATCCGTGCTGTCGGCAGACAACTCAAACAGATGGCTATCGTGTTTGAGAATAAGGGGATTGACTTTAGGTTGGGTATTGTCATTTTTCGTTATCTTGAAGATGATACCATCGTTCATCAACCCAAGCAGGATATTGAACAGTATAAACGGTTGTTGACATCTCATGTTGTTGCTGCTGCGGGGGATGAGCGAGCACATAATGCAATTGTAAAAGCGATTCGACGTATCAAATTTCGGGAGGAAGCAAACAGAAGGTTTGTCCTTGTGACAGACGAGGCAAGTAAAGGGTCCTATAAACTATTAGATGTGCTGCGCCAGTGTCAACAAAACCGGATCGTAGTTGATGTTATCGGCATACCTGACACTACGCACCTTGCACTATCATCAAAAACTGGTGGACTCTGGTATCCGATACCAATTCAGGAGTAATACAATATGAAGTGGGCATTAAACACATATCAGACGTGTCAAGATTGGGAGCTCAAGCGGATCCTTGATACCGCTGAAGCAACGGGTTATCACGGTGTTGAACTCCTAATGGATTACAAGCAAAAACACGGGTTTGAGTGGGATACACCGAAAGATCAGTGGGAAGGACTGAAAACTCAAATAGATTCAAGTGGAGTTGTGATTTCTTCTCTTACGAGTTGCCAAAACTTTCATTCAGAAAACGCATCAGATCGTGAAGAAACCGTTCGTCGTGTTACACGCGTCATTGACATGGCAGAATATATGGGGTGTGACCATGTGCGCGTACTCGGTGATCGATATTCCGATGAAAACCGGGACGCAGTTATAGGCTATGTGACTAATGGACTTAAGGCATTGGGTGCTTATGCTGGAGAGAAAGATATTACTGTTTCTATAGAGATGCACGGTTCTTTCACAAACCCAGATTCTGCGATGGAAGTAATTGAAGGTGTGAATCTTCCAAATGTCGGTTTCGTTTTCAATTCACAATTCGTTGGTTGCGAAGATGGAAGTATTGAACCCCTCTTTTCACGGGTTGCACCACATATTACAGCAGTACATACGCACAAGGTTGAAACACCAGAGACGTTTGAACTCTACCGCCAGATGTTTCAATGGCTCAATCGCATCGGCTTTTCGGGTTACATCTCCAATGAATGTGCTTATACAGGACCAGATCCTGAGAAGGTCCTCGCCCTTTATATTGGACTGTTCAAGGCTTTGTCTAAATGAATACATAATGAAGTGACAGAAAACAATAGAGAAAGTCATTGTTTATTCAAAATGAGACGCGAACTAGGTTATTATGGTAGAAATTGACCCTATCAAAACCCGCCAATGAATGAGTATGACAGCTCAGGTTTATTCAGTTTTAAGAGTTTTTCGTTATTTAGATTTACTGAAAGTTAATATCCAAGTGCGGTAGGTGCGGTTTCCTAACCGCACATTATGCATCAATTTTAGATTATTGAAACATGAACATTGTTCTTTAGTCCCGTAGGGACGATATGTTTATAGAATTAAGAGGAATGGATAACATTCTTCTATAAACGTATCGTCCCTACGGGACTAAAGACACGGACAAGATAGCAACGCATAAAATTAACGTCATAGCAAAAAACCATCAAAAATAAAAATATTGAAAACTAAATATCCCTGATGGCAGCTCAAAAATCGTTGAATTATTTGGAAGGACAGGTGCAAGATCTTAAAGAAAGATATGAATTTAGAGGAGGAGAAAATTGGCAGGATTTTATAAACTCTATAGCGTCGGAGAAGACGGTTGGGATGGCATGAACCCAATTTACTATCAAATTTTAGTTGGAACTTCAGACAAAATGTGGTTAGAACCTCGTTATTTTGATGTTAGATTTCGTCCTCTTGGGAAAGTTAAGGTAATTGTACCCCCAGCTCCAGATCATCCAGATATTCTTCTTGATGCTTGTATTGCATTTAGTCCAATTTTCTTTGAGTCATGTCCATCACTTGGCAAAGTTCGCGAAGCCCTGGCAGATGCAAGTCGGATTGATTTTCACCCGAATGGTTACCCAGTTGGTTGGAAAGAACTACGAGAAGAGGCACGTCCCTTCTTTAAGAAAATCACTATTTACGAATCAGAACTCAACAAAATTCAGGGAAGGAGTTTATGGCCCGGGGACGGTTGGCCTGAATTTGAACGTCCCAGACTTTTTTAAAATATCTTACAAGAATTTAATAAAAATTTTGCTCACCTATAGTGATATGTTTATCAAAGGAAGTGAACTAGAATGAAGAAGCAAAAACAAAATGCAATCAATCCAATTACAAATCAAGAATATCAAGTAGAATACCCCGCACGAGAGGAAGTAAGACAAGCTATCCTTAATGATCTTGAATATCCACCTGATGGAATCACAGTGAAAGAAGCTACAGAGTTATTAATAGAGAAATTTGACTTGTCTAATGAACAAAAAAATGCGATCAACAGATCTAATCTCAATGTCTTCCGTTACAATTTAGGCAACTTTTGCAGAAAGGAAAGTTGGTACAACCTCGTGGACCAAGGACTCCGTACTTTCTGGCGGAAAACGAAAACATTCCAGTGGAAACTGAAACCGAAGAAACAACAACAAGAACAGCAACTGATTCTGAAGGAACAGAATACAATATTGAAGTTCCGGCAACGAGTGTCGTAAAAGATGCCCTGTGCAATTTTGAGTATCCTCCCAATGGAATTAGGATTAAGGATGTAGCGGATGCTTTAGCTGCACAATTTGATCTTAATGATCAACAAGTAAATGCAAAACATCGGAACGGTTACAAATTATGGTTGAATCATGTAAATACCGCTGCGAGATCTTTGGTAGAATCAGAGGAACTTTTGAGAATAAGACGCGGTTGGATTATAAATCCCGAACAATTTCAGGAGAGAACTCCAGACGACGCGTCATCTTCTGATGAAGGTCCGCCATCTCCCGAAGTCGTCATGGAAAGAAGTTATAGAGAGATTCAAAAGAATTTAGAGAAGGAACTCCTACAAAAAATCAAAGATAACTCACCAGATTTTTTTGAGCAGCTAGTTCTTAACCTTCTTGTTGAAATGGGTTATGGTGGTTCACAAGCTGATGTTGAAGCCGTAGGTCGTAGTGGTGATGGCGGGATTGACGGTATTATTAAACAGGATCCGCTTGGACTGGATATAGTTTATGTTCAAGCCAAACGTTGGGAGTACAATGTCCCTGTAAAGGAGATTCGCGATTTTACCGGGGCATTAGCAAGCAAGGGGGCACGGAAAGGTATATTCATTACAACTTCAGGTTTTGCTAAACCTGCTAAAAAGTTTGCATGCAATATGACAACTAAAAAAGTCATTCTTATTGATGGTGAGCAACTTGTGCAGCTTATGATAAAGTATGACGTAGGTGTATCTAAAGGAGATACTTACCAAACCAAACAAATAGATTTAGAATACTTTGGGGAAGTCGAAGATTAGAGAGTACAAACTAACTAATGATATGGCGAAACTTTTATGTTTAAGAAAACCTGCTACTCAAGAGTGTAACTCTTCAGATTATTGGATAAATCATTATATAGTTAAACTCTCAATTACTCTAAAAACTAATTCTTCATTAAACATGAAAACACCACAAGCAGCACATCTCTATAAGCGGGTTGCGATACCTGATGCGTTTCTCAATGAAACAGCAGAACGGTTGTGGGGAGGTGATATTCGTATAGGTGATCTGACGGGTGATGGGAATGTTGATTTTTTGGTTTACAAGTCGCTCGGAGGTATTCATCCCTGTTTTCTCGGTGCGTTTAATCTTGAAGGTGAACCGTTATGGTCACTGGGTGATAAACACTTGGAAATCAAAGATGCGGATGCAGCAGGCACAAACCTAAAGACACTTTCTCCTGACAGACCTGGTCCCGTTACAATTTACGATATTGATGCGGATGGACAGGCAGAGGTCATCTGCTTTTGGGTGGACAGTAAGGTAACGGAAGCAAGCAAATGGAATCTGTCTGCAATTAAGTTGATGATTTTAGACGGTGCGACTGGTGCTGTTAAACGGTGTGTCGTGTCAGAAGAACTTCAGCGGTGCAATGCGGTCGCAAATGGTGAACGGCATATCCCGAATTATGTGCATCAGCGATTGATGATCGCTAATTTCAGTGGTAATCCGCAACCACAAGATTTTGTAGTCAAAGTTGGTGTAAATGTGCTTGCGTTTAACCGTAATCTTGAACTGCTCTGGCAACATACTGATAGGTGGTTTCGCTATCCGAAACACTCGGCTTATATTCCCGCGGTAGGTGATTTCAACGGTGATGGTCTTGATGAAGTCAACGGAGGAAATTTTGGGCTCGCTGCTGATGGAACAGTGCTATGGGATAAATACCTTGGTGAAAATATAGACTCGGTTTTAGTTGAGGAATGGGGTGGTGAAAAACGTGCAATCCTTTCAGGTGGAGGACAGGTTCTCGGCGCAACAGGTAATGCTATTCTCTCCCTCGGTTTTGACGTTGTACCGCATGGGCAAGAAATCCGATACGGAAACTTGCTGCCAGATGCATCACCGAACTTAGTTATTCGATATAATGGACATCATCCCGATTTGATGGTGGTGGACAACAAAGGGCAGATTCGTAGCCGTTTTCGCGTTGATGACTCCCCGAACAACACAGGATTAGAGGTTGTCCGTTGGCATGGTTTAGACAACTCCGAATTGATTTACAGTCCTGTTGCGCTTTATGATGGCGTAGGAAATAAGGTTGTAACGTTTCCAGACCTGCCACCGCCGACTGGTGGCAAAATGGGATGGTATCACTGCTTTCCTGCCGATGTATGTGGAGATGCACGCGAAGAGGTTATCCTTTATGATCCTTATAGCGATGTCGTTTATATCTATACCCCTGCTCCTTTTGTTCCTGACCAATATGAAGGTTATCAACACACAGCGCGGCAGTATAATGCAAGGTTAATTGATTGATTTTATGGCAAACCAACCAATAAACAAGTTCCTCCTTATCTCAATTGATTGTTGGCGATATGATGCCCTGAGGCGGACTAACCCCTTTTTCAATACGCCAAAGTTTGACCTACTGACTAAAGATTTCTCACTTGCTGACAAGTTCTTTGTTGCTGCTCCTGCAACCCGTCCTTCTCATACGTCTTACTTCACAGGACTTTATCCATTTGAACACGGTGTTTATGGCCAAACCTACCTCAAGATGTTTGAAGGTATTCCGAACCTTTTCCAAATATTTGCGGATGCTGGGTATCACATCACGGGACGTTCAGAACGTGCCGAGGTGTTTCGTTTCCTTGACTATGAGTCGTTTATCACGTCACTTGACCCAAATGCGAAAGCACAACAACTCGGTTCGCTTGAGGATTTGATGGCACATCTAAAGCAACCATCGGATACGCCGCAGTTCTGTTTTCTGCATTTTTGGTATACGCACGGTGGGTATGGCATGAGTGGTATTCCGGGGGCACCGAGTCTTGCGTCACTTGTAAAACAGGGTAAAACAGATGAAGCATTGCAGTTTTATTATGCCGCTGTAACGCATATACTTGAGTTCAAGTTGGTTGAAATCCTAAAGCAGCTTGAGTTACCGGAATGGGCAGTGTTTATTTTCGGGGACCACGGAGAGGGTATCTGTGATGAAATTGTTGACCATGGTGGAACGCTTCATCAGAACGTGTTGCACGTACCGTTGTTAGCACATATCGCCGGTGTAGATGCGTTAAAGTTTCCAAACGCGCCGATTTCGGCTATTGATCTGTTTCCAACGATAACGAACCTTGCCGGTATTGAAACAGATTATCACGGTTATGGCAAAGACTTGATGTCTCCATCAGAAATTGACGACAATCGTTTAGTTTTGTCGGAGTTGGATAGTTTGTATGGTATTGGTTTCCTTAGTCGGAAGAATTTGGAGATGCCGCATCACCGTGTGACTTCTCGGACGACGGTTGACAACGAAGAGATTAGCAGGTACTCGGAAGGGGTGCGTCTCTGGTCACTAACGGATGGCGAATATCTTTATCGTGAAGATGAGCAGATAGGTGATTATGTATATCGGCATATTATGAACAGTAAAGATATGACCTGTGAAGACCCGGAACGTTTCCGTGATGCTTACGACGAGATTTTGATGAATTCCAATTATCAGCACCTGCAGGAACAATCTTCAACGCCTGAGGAGAAGAAGATTTTGGAAGGTAGATTGCGGAATTTGGGGTATATTGAGTAAGATCAGTCAATTTTCAACAGTCAGGAAACAGCCAAAGGTTTATCCAATATTACCCAAGCTCGTGCATCTTTTTTCTGGATTGGAAAAGGAATTTGATATGTAATTACATTGTCTATATCGATGAGCGTTGCATATTTTGACACAGACCACTTTTCCAAAAATGCTTGAAATGGTTGTTCTGCAAAGATATGGCAATGATAACGGTTTCTAATATCGTGTAGCACTTCGGGAGTCAAGTCCGTGTAGGTTTCCACTTTGGATGCCGTGAATTGCCCTTTGACGGGGCCACCACTTTCTTTCAAGTAGACGAGGTCTCCGACACTTACTTTGCCGTAGGGCGCACACCGAACTTTGGAGAATCGACTATCAATTGTTTTCTTTCCCAATAAGATCGAGCAACGGTTGTGTGAAAATAGCGAGATGGTGTTGCATTATCATGTTTTTTGGATGTTATCTATTAGTGATAAGGTTTCTCATAAAATGAATTGCAAACTTTCAATGTGTCCCATAACTAAGGAGAAAGATTATGAATAAATATACTTATGAAGATCTTGATGAGGATATTTATATCCTTGAGGCAGTCAGTTTGAAACGGATTGCATTTTCAGATGGCGTATTAAGAAGTGCAGCTGTGGAAATAGATGCGCGTCTTGCTTATTCGGTATCAGCGCAGCAAATTACTTATGTATCAGAAAAGACTGCATTCCTTGAGTTATATCCCGATCCGAAGCAAGTTTCAGTTTTCCGTATGCTGTTAGCACATGGAACTTTATGTGAAATGCGTTTGTTAACTTCTGAATTGCAACAAGAATTACGCGTCTTCTGGGAAAACTTTTATTTTCGACAAGATGATTCAAAAAAATCGGAAGTAGATCAACTCAAGTACGGGAGAATATTGATGAATTGTAGTAACACCTCTTTTGAAGCGATGGATATGAAATTAATCCCTGAACCTGGTCAAGAAAGCAAATATTGGGATAGAATGGTAGAGGTAGCAGATGCCCTAAAAGGCACTAATGTAGCTCAACATCTATTTTCATAACTTTACGGTAAATTTCACAGATCAGAAACATTAACAAGTAACCTATTCAAATTTCATATATTTTTGCTTCAAGTGTATCTATGTCCACAACTGCAACCGTGGATTTGCCTGTTGTCCAACCACCAGTTTCACCAGGATTGAGTAAAAGCGATTGTTCTTTTTGGATGTCTATCTTATGCGTGTGTCCATATACGACGATGTCGTAATCGTCACTCTTTGCAATTGGGATGGCGAGTTCGGGATAGTGCATCACAGCGATGCTTCTGTTACCGAGTGAGGCACTGGCAATGTTGGGATGCACCTCACCACCGATGGCTTCAAACCGTTTTGCAACGACGATACGTTCACCATCATTGTTTCCAAAAACGCCGACGACACAGAATTTTTCCCAGAACATTTTGTTATGGTGTTGCCAACAGAACTTTTAGTCACCTCCTCCTCTTACTACGAATTAACGACATGTACTCGTCGTGGTCTCCGATCCAGAACCAAACCAAGTATTCCTTGGTTTCAAAAGCCAAAGCACGATAGTTATCACCAACTTTTGCTGACCACCAATCCTGGACTTTCTTTAATTCAAGGGAAGGATGACTTCGATCTCGTTTCAATAATTCATATTTCTTGTCTGCAAGTTTTTGAATACGGGATGGAAGTTTGTCATAACAATCCCAAAAATTAGGATTAGCTTTATAGATCAGTCAACCTCCCTGTCTCAACATCTTCAAGTATTTCATCGCGAAAATCATCAAATTTCCCTGCTTTTATGTCCGCTTCTATTTGCCTGTCCCAAGCATCTGAACGAGCCTTTAGAACTTCGTAGAGATTATCTTTGAGAGTTACCAATAATGCTTGCTTAGTAGTTCCTGCACACTTATTAACTTCTGGCACATCCGGAATTCGTCCATTCCATCCAGTAGACGTTCTTGTTACATAAGCAGTATAGGTTTCCTCAAAGCGAGGATCCTCAATTTCGACTATTCGAGAGTATATTACCTTAAAATCAGCAGAGGGTTTACTTAAGGGTTGTTCCTCTGGTCCTACAGAAGCTGTTTTATAACCTTGCGGCACCTCAAGAAATATAGGAATCTCAGGAATGAGAGGAGTAAAACTATAGTCAAGTGACAAAGTCACCTCTGTATAGGTATCAATCGGTTTAGTTTTCTTATCTTGTTTCATGTTTGCCTCCATCTAAAAGTTCACCAAGTGGTTTCTGACGAATCCATTGAAATTTGTCAAAAGGTCTCACAAGGGCAATATCAATTTTCCCGCCGACACTTGGAATTATTGGAGAGAACCTTTGAAAAGAGATTGTTGAACTAATCAAAAAATCAACGTAATCAACAGCTTCTTGCAGAGAAAATACCTCATAGATTGGATGCCCTTCAGGATGCTTCTTATAGAGTTCCCATATTGCCGTTACAACCTCTCTATTACCTGATGCATAACACCCTAATTTTGAGAATTCCTTGTATCCGACATCTTTACCCAGCAAAACTTCAATTATTTTAGGTTTCAAATCGTCGTAACCTACGATTTGAAAACCGAGAAAAACATGTCCTTTAGGAAAATCATCTAGTGATTTTTTTTCAAGATCAAGTTGTTTTTTTACAAGATTATGCAAGTTAACACCTATTTCTTCGGCGAGGTCGGTAACACTATCAATTTCTTTTTTTTGTTTTTTTATATTATGCTCAAAGGAGCGTATTAGAAAGTTAACAGAATGACTGCCGATGAGTCCCGATCCGTACACACCAATACCGAATTTTTCTAAAAAAGGAATAACTTTTTCGGTATAAGAGTAGGTTGCCTGCCTCACATTGCCTTGAAAATTCGCTTTCACTGTATGCTCTTTTTGGCAGTGTGGACAAGAAACCATATTAGACTGGTTCAAATTGATTTGCCTATTCAACGAAGAAAGGCTATCTCCAGCAATCACAATGCCATCCGCCGATGTAACTGATACAATTAGTGTCATATAAACTTCCCTTTCAAGTTCGGATCTCCTATATATGGTGAATTATTTGATTAATTATACAGTCTGCGCCAGTGCGGTTAGGATACCGCAATCAAGAAATCAACGGCAGGTGGGAATGCTATATAGCATTCCCACCTGCCGTGAGACGAAAGTGACTAATCATTTTCAAATTTTACCATAAATAGAATTTAGGAAAATTCTTGTATGCAACATGTACATTACCGTTCATGGTTAGATCAGTCCTTAACACTTATAGTGTCTTGAGGCGAAACCCCTACCCCTGCAGACTGTATTCTATGTAATATAGAAATAACATATTAACATTTTTTTACACCAATGTCAAACTATTCTGTTCAAAATTTCTACCTTATTCCTAAATTGATATCTCAGAACGGTGATGGAAATTTAGGAGTTTGCAAATTACCAGTTTCTACAGTTCATGAACTGTAGCCTCAAGTGTATCTATGTCCACAACTGCAACCGTGGATTTGCCTGTTGTCCAACCACCAGTTTCACCAGGATTGAGTAAAAGCGATTGTTCTTTTTGGATGTCTATTTTGTGGGTGTGCCCATAGACGACAATGTCGTAATCGCAACTTTTTGCTATTAGGATAGCGAGTTCAGGATAGTGCATCACAGCGATGGTTCTGTCGCCAAGTGTTGTGCTGGCAAGGTTAGGATGCACTTCACCACCGATGGCTTCAAACCGTTTTGCAACGACGATACGTTCACCATCATTGTTTCCAAAAACGCCGACAACGCGGCAGTTCAAATTGGCTAACGGGTCAATCGCAAACGGAGCGATGAAATCACCCGCATGGACAACGAGATCCACACCGATTTCGTTGAAAAGGGTGACAGCACGTTTGACGTTTGGAATGTTATCGTGACTATCAGACATGACACCAAGTTTCATTTCGTATTCCTTTCTATTTATCGTGAATGGCTCATTATTTCATCAAGATTTTGTAGCGTAAACATTCAGTTTGCATAATAAAGATGCACAAACTGGAAGTATGCGCTACAGGTAAGATGCACAAACTGGAAGTATGTGCTACAGGTAGTAACTTAGGTTATGGTAATAGGTAGGCTGTGAATGACATTGCCGAGGTATCCCTTTGGATTCCATAGTTGACTAAAAGGCTGTGCGTTGCCATTGTCATCATAGGCGCGTGCCCATATTTCATAATACCCTCTGTTTGTAAAGGTGAGTTCAGTTTCCCAATGGTACCACGCGTATCTATTTGATGGTTGCGTCAGCAGTACTTCTTCCCACTGGATACCAAAATCTGTTGAGACGAGGACATTTTCAATTTGGTTTTCTCCTGCCCAGGCGTGTCCTCGTACCTTTATTGGTGTGTCAATGTTGAACCTCTGAAGTGATTCTGGCTGTGTGATGAGCGACTTTACTCGCAATGATGTTGCTATTTCCATATCCTCTACAGGGGGAATAACTCCCGGTTCCACAGGGGACGAAGGGATACGATAGGCATATCTACTCATTTTTTCTGAGTCGTGAACTTGATCTCTAATCCAGATACGGTTAAGCCACTTTTGCATGGAACTTCCGATCCATCCGGGGACAATCAATCTTGCTGGGAATCCATGTGCTGCGGGTAGCTTTTCTCCATTCATCTTAAGAGCGATGAGTGTGTGTTCATCCATCGCTTTCTCAATTGGGATACCACGTGAAAACGGTTCACTACCATCGGGAGGAAGGTCTTCACCGTAGTTTCCGGTATAGATGGCACTTGGTTTTAAACCTGCTTCCTGTAGGACATCACGTAACCGCACACCAGTCCATTTACTACAACCAACGGCACCACGTCGCCACGGTGTGCCATCAACTTCTGGTACAAATAGACTTCTACCATTTCCTGCGCATTCCAATACTACCTGCATAGTGACCTGCGGAAAGCGAAGCAAATCCTCCATAGACAATGCAAGTTCTTTATGCACTTCACCGTCTATAATCAATTTCCACCCATGTAGATCGTTTTTAATCGCTCGTTCTGGGATGCCGCTGTTATTGCGGACGAAATGCCGTGCCGTGGGTGTAACATCATCATTGAGGAGGTGCGGCGGTAACTCTCCGTTAAAAGGTTTCTCCGAGTGAACAAGCATTTCGGGTTTCGGGAGTCCTGCTGCTTGCAAATCTTCCAAGCCAACGGGGATGAGTCCGCGATCCAACAAGCCTCGGTTAACAGCTTCGCATCCTGCACCGAACATGCCTAAACTCGTGAGCATTGCTCCCCTGCCTACCTTGGCAAGAAAATCTCGCCTTGAATGGCTATCGGCTGTCGGCAGATCGTTTTAGACGGTTGCCTCTAACTTTCTGCCGCAGATGGATCTTGACCGATTACCGACTGCTGATTGCTGATTGCTTGATAGATATTAGTCATCGTCGCGTTCGCTGAGTAGTTCGCCGCGTGCGAGTCGTTCTGCGTTTTCGGTGGACCACAGGATGTTCTTCATCAATTTCTGTGCTGTGATGTAACGCGTGGCTGCCAATAGATGCATACGTTGTTCTTCAAAGTCGTCTGATAGGTCGTAATGTCTGAATGCGACTTCAAGTACTTGGAACATGTGGAGTTCAGCGTCTTCACGGAGCAGGATGTGTGCGAGCGTTCGCTTGAGTGCATCAACATCATGTCCTTCTTCAAGGTACTGATTGACCAAGATTTCTGCTTCATAGACTTTTTGGAAATCAGCGAATTCTTGTAGTCGTTCTAACATTTTTTTAGGGGATGCGTAAGTTTCATCAAGTCGCTGTCCGGGTTTAGGAATACGGGCAGCAGGCATGTTCAACCAGCGCATGTATGCTAAGAACACCACACCGTGGAATATACCGCGTAGCAGATTTGCACTTGGTGCATATTGAAATGCTTTGTAAAGTGCGTGTGCATAGGAGTATATGTTTGCAACATCGTGCCAGTCACCTTCGTTTTTGAGATGGAACCTTGCGGTGCGAACAGCCGAGGCATAGGTCATTGCGCGGCAGATGTCGGTTGGTTTGACTCCGCTACGGAGTGCTTCCTCAACTATAGCAACGGTTGGTTCAAAATCGTCAGCGAGGAGCGTCTGTGAAAATGCAGATATATCAAGCTCTGCATTGTTCGCTTGATTGTCCTCCCAAATACTCTCAATCCTCTTAAGCACTGGGCGTAAGACAGGTACAGCGTCTGCCCATCGTGATGTTTCCTCATGGCGTGTTCTGCCGACCAAATCAACGACAATTGGTCGCAAGATTTCGTGTGATCCTTCCCAGTTAATGTATTCCAATGCTTCAAACATCTTATTCGCGAAATCAACTGCGTGTCCGTCACCTGTGAAGTAATAGTCGGTTGCTGCGGTGTAGATGAAGTCTGCAATGATAGTTTTATCAAAATCTCTGTCATTTAGGGTGAGTAGGATACGTTCTGCTGCGCCTCTGTGGCGTTTACGGATAAAATAACGGAACCAACGTTTCAGTGTTTCCAGGTCGTGTTCTTCCTTGACGCGGGGAAATGGTGCGCGATAGGGTCTTGCACTTCCTGATGTTCTTCTGCTGATCTGGCTTAATCCGTGTACGAGAAATAGGTTATGGTCGTCTGGGTCAACGTCATCCCACATGTTCGCTGCCAGTGTGAGGATTGCCACACCCGATGACCAGCCATCACTGCTTTTGTGTGCGCCGTAGTGGAGTCCTTGTTGAATAATCTCTGCTGGCGGTGCGCCTGCGTCACGAAGTACTGTAACTGCTTTTGCGATAAAGAAGGTGCTTCTGTCTTTTAGTCCTCGTTCTAAAGCGCGTTTTCCGTTTGCGATGACACGTTGTTTTGCTGCTTCTCGTTCACCTCTTGCTAACCCGACGTATAAATATCCGTCGTCGCGGACTTCAACCGGAAATGCTTTTAGGTCATCACCGGAAGCGAGGAAGCATGCACCGGATCTGAGGTCAAATTCCCAGTGATGCCAGTGGCAGATTAGGACTCCGTCACGGATACTGCCTTTGGACATTGGATAGCCCATGTGTGGACAGCGATTGTCAACTGCATAGTAATTACCGTTGTTCTTGAAGACAGCCAAGTGTGTGCCGTTGACATGGAAGGGCTTACCTTCCAGTTCCTCAAAATCGTCAGCGGGACAGAGTTGGTGGTAGATGAGTTGTGAATCATCTATTTCTGTTGGGGGTATTGGTTCCACGTGGATGGAGCCGATGCTGGTTTCTTGAAGGGAAGAAGTTGGGGTTTGCATTGTGGACCTCCTATTGAAGATTTTATCTCTTATTGTTATACCATTTCTAAATGATTATATTGCGGCATTAATGCATCCATTGGGTAGGCGGATGCAAAATTTATTATGTGATTAAGATTTACGGTTGCTTGTTTTCTTTTCCCGATAGGGTGAGAAATCTATGTACTTTTTACCCTGCTTCAGACGTTGTTCCCGCCGTTTCATCAAAAAATCCATAAGGGTGTCCACGTCTCCAAACAGTGCTGCAATCCGCTCTTTTGCTTGTCGGCATTCGTTCAAAATTTTATCATTCATGAGAGTTCTTCCAGTATCGTCTTTGGTGATGCAATGCGCGGAGGCGAATAACCTGCTTCACGACAAATCTGTTCAATTTTCGGTATTGTGTGCGGGTTTGCAAGATGTGCAAAATTCCACGTCGCTAAATAGGGTATTGCCTGAATTGCTGTAACTGCTACGTGGACGGCATCAGCAAGTGCTACCTCCGGTATTGCTTTTCCAATGATGAGTTGCTGTGCCAATGACCGCTCAAACCCAAAACGAGCACTACTGGCAGGCCTTCTATAGCCTTCAATCTATCTACTGCTTGGGTTCTATCCCCAATTGACATTTCGGTAATTACAAGGTCAGACAACACGAATTCAAAACGTTTATCGTCCCAAAACTCACGTGTAATTCTTTGCCATTTTGATTTTCGTGGGACACGACTCGGTTTTGATACAAGGTAACTTGGTATCGTCGAGTCAACGTAAACAGTAAACACACTCTGCCTTTCTTTCGGATGGGTTTTCATTCATTAAATGATAACATAAAAAACTCTTTGGTGCAAGCGTTTTGGGTGTGTAAAGTTTTTGCTTATGTCTGAACCAGGATTTTCAGGATTTTCCTCAACAGGTTATATTCCCAAAGTTGGCATTTAAAGTGCATCAAATAGCCTTGATAAGGAAATCCTGGTAATTTGATAATCCTGCAAATCCTAGTTCAGACAAAGGGAATATCAAATAAAAAGTTACCAAATGGACACTTTTTTCGTTTTTTTGGTAACATTTAATTATTTGCAGTGAATCCAGTCATAGTAAGGGTTTACAGGCATATTTTTGCGTAATTTTCGGAATTCAAAAAAAAATATTTTTTGGAAAGTGTAACATTTTAATTTTTTCTATTCTTCTCATTTTTTGTTTGTTATTATGTGTAGTTTAAACTCAATAAATGTTATGTAAATACAATTATAACATAAAATATTATGCTTGTCAAGAAAAAAATGAAATTTTAGTGTTATGTTTTCTCAAAAAATTCTGCATTCGGTTGTCCGTGATAGAGAACGACACGATATCGCAGCGTCAAAGACTCATCAGGGGCAAGGCGGAACGGTTCATTGTAGACAGGTGAGGGATGGATTAAGCAGTAGTTTTCTCGGTTGCGAACCCACCATGGTGTTGGATGGCGAGGGTTATCAGGATGGTCAATGATAGCGACACCGTAGGTTTCGTTGTCGGTTGGGTGTTGTGAAGTGAAACTGCACCATTTGCTCTGTTTGCCGAAGATGTCCATCGGTTCTGTGCGTCCATCAGCGTCCAATAGGTTGCCGGGTGTGATGATATTGTCAAATCGGATTGCCATGCCGCTGTAGTATCTCCCCATCCCGCCAGGGTCACCGCGGCGCAGATCAAGCACTACATCACGTTCTTTCGGACGCAGTGTCAATCCTACGAAAATTTGCATAGTATTGTCATAAGGAGCATAAACGGTTATTTTACGATGTTCTGTCAGATGGGTTATAGCTTTCCAATCAATCCATGCGTTTTCTGTTGATATGCTTGCGCTGTCGGTGGTGGTATTTAGCGATATAATTCGTTGGTGAACGATTTTACCGAAACCTGTAGGGTCAGTACCTAGTGCGGGTTGTTCCCAGAAGTTAACACCGTTTACCATTTTCCACGCGACCCATAGTCCTTGATGATGGACGTGATCTCCTGGTTCGTTCATGGTGAGGGGAGGCGCGCCGGGCAGATTCAACGGATGGCAAAAGGGACGGTTGCCATCTTTGGGAAAGTGGTATCCCAAGACTTGCTGGTCATTCCAAACGACAGTGAGACTGTGTTGTGTTTTTGTTAGTGAGAACATGTTTTTTCCTAATACCTTTGTGATTTCAATTTTGTTCTTAGTCCATAGTTTCAACTTTTCTATGATTTATAAGTCTTTTTCTTCAATTTGAAAACCGTGTTCTGTCAGAGTAGTTGATACAGATGTCCAGATTGCGCGCGCTTGCTTAACAGCTTCGGACGCTTCTGCTTCGGTAGCATCTTGTATTTTCTCCGGATAACGGGCTTCAACTACCCAACGGGTTAGATTTGACAGGTTTGGGTGTGTTTTTTTGAGTTGCCAACTTTCAGGAAACATGTCCTGCAGTTCAACCAAGTCATGTGTTCTGCGAAAATCAATTTGTAAGAAAATTAATGCTGCTTTTAGTATTTTTTCTGCTGCTTGTTGTGCTAACCAACACGACTGACGAGGCGGCACGTGCGGATGTCCTAAGAATGTTTCAGCGGTTATCAAATCTTCTTCTGCATAGCGGAGCCATCGGGTGGTATCTTCAAATCGATCAACTGTATGTATATCTGTGTTTTCTTCCTTTTCATATAGACCACTGAACTGAGATGATTTGGATGGAGCTGCGTTCCAACTCTTCCAAAGGACTTTACCTTCCTGTTGGGCATAACGTAGCACTGACCCGATTCGTGTGCGGCTGCGTTCCAACTCTTCTGGTGTTGAAACAATAATATCTTTCGCCACGGGTAAGTCGGACAGGGCGTTCATAATATCAATTGCTGTTTTCCGTTTATCCGATAGTTCGGCAAAAACAACGAGTAGATCTATGTCGCTATGTTGATCGGTGTCCTCTCGTGCTTGTGAACCGAAGAGGATAATATGTAGTGGATCAAACTCACGCACAATGCGGGCTGTCATGATTGAGATAAATTCGTTATTCATTAGATCTTAGCCTCCAATTTCCTAACTTGATGCTTTCGCACGAGTAAGCAATTCGCTGAGATTATAGGATTCAGGATAGACGCATTTTTTCTTAAAGTCCTGTAGGCAATATTATGAAAAGAATCGCTTGTAACCATCGTGATGCCCTATCCAGAACCATGTAACCGTATCACCTTTTAAGATCCCAACGGCACGGCAACCTTGAGTGATTCGGACAGACCAAATATCTTCTTTAGCATTAATACATTTGAAACGCAAAGAATTATGAAAGGGATTGGAAATCCATAAACGATAAGCCTTTTTAGCTTGATTCTTGAGCGTGCTATCAAGTTTTTGATAAGCTGACCAAAAAGAAGGTAATGTTGCAGATTTCATAACCGATCTAAATCCATTGGCTCAGCTTTTCCTTCAGCAATTTCCTGTTTAGCACGTCGTGCAGCTGCGATGAGTTGATCTTGCGTATTGTTAAAAGAGGTTTCCCAATGAAGTTCGTCTTCCAGCTCGGCAATATACTCGCGTAGATGTTCCACAATCTGATCCTGTATTACCTCTGGTAGTGTCTCCATCATTCTGGTAATGGTAGTAATCGCATTAGAAGTCATAATAGCATCCTCCAATTTAGTTAAGGTAAGGGTTCACGACTTCGCGTTCAATAGCTAAACCTTCCCATTCGTCGTCCCCCGGGCCATCGTAGATAAGGGTATGTGGCCCAGCAAAACCGGCTTTCTGCGTAAGTTCAAGGCATTGGATGTAATCTTCTTTGTCTATTTCGCGCGGGGCATCAAAATGTGCTTTCGTATGGCAGGATTCTGCTTTTGGTGCGATTGCTGCAAGGTCATCGTATTTTGTCCCTCCGCGCCAGTTGCCGAAGTCAAGACATAACCCAACTTTACCATCTAATCTGTCTAAAATTGTGTTGACATTTTCAGGTGTGGAGAAAATAGAGAACCAGTTTTCTGTCATCAAGCGGATGCCAGCGGTTTGTGCGCGTTCGGAGAGGTATGTGAGGGCACTTTGGCTTTGTGCTAAGGTTTCTGTAGAAGGTGTTGCTTTGCCGCCGATGACCCGCGCACAACTTGCACCGAGTTCGCCTGCAATGTCAATCCATTTTTCAATCCATGTGATGTCTCGTTCAGCGTTGATGGGATGTGTTATGTCACCATCGTCTATAAGCAGTGAGAAAAGTTCGGCATCAGCGTCTTGAAGTGCAGCACGGAGTTCATACAAGTAAATCTTTTCTGTGGATGGCAGATGAAAATGACATATTTCAAGAGTGTTTATGCCGAATTCAGCGATACGCATCGGCAAATCCAGAAGTGAGATGGGACCTTTGTTATGGGTTTCAATAGGGATTTGCATGTCGTTAGCAGGTCCGGTAAATCCGGGTTTTCCGAGTTGACGATGTAAGCTCCATGTTGAGACAGAGAGGCGAGGTGTTGGCATAATAAATTCTCCAAAAATGTTGAATTTGAAGCATTGAAAGTTTTAGGTAACTCCATTGTGCTGTTAGACAGCAATTTAGTAATCTATTTCAGATCAACTTTTATTGGCATGTTTAGCCATTGAGATGGCGAATATAACCTTTAGCCAACCCATTTCTTCCTTGAGTTTATCAATACGTGCCATATAAATTGATTCCTTATAGCTTTTGGCTAATCCACGCGACAACTTTTTCTACCATGACAGCAGTTGAGTCACCAGAGAAAACATGGTCTGTGCTGGGGAGATCAAGGAGTTCGGTTGGTTCATTTGCGTAGTTGAGGATGTCAATACTATCTTGAATTGGTACAATATCGTCTTCTGAACCGTGAACTAACAACCAAGGACCACCAAATTTGCTTGCGTGTTTTGCGACACTGTCAATCGCTGCCATGTCGTCCACATAGACTTGTGAAAGCGGACAATCGAGTTCATCCCACATAAAACCTTCGTCGGGAATTACATCTCCGAATTCACGGTCGGCAAATGTTTTTGTATGCACCATACCTGCAAGCGAGACGAGTACTTGGATGCGTTCATCGGTGGCGGCACGTAGCACACCGACTGCACCACCCATACTATGCCCAACATAGCAAACATTGTAATCATTGAGCACATCAATAATGCTGCCGAGGTCTGCAACCTCTTTTGTTATAGTGGAGTCTGTGAATTTACCTTCTGATTCACCGTTGCCGGAGAATGAGAAGCGCAAAGCAGAGATGCCAACATCAGCAAGTCCTTCTGCCAAAGCGATTAGGGCAAGTCTATCTTTATTGCCAGTAACACCGTGCCCAATCACTACGATTCTGTTGTCTTCGCCTTTGTGATATGTGTAGTCAAGGCGTTCGCCGTGTTCGTTTCTTATTTCACCAAACATAAGTTCCTTGTTTTCCTAAATAAAAATTGTATCAATAGAATGTGATGACTGATAAATTCACAACTATTCATCAGACATTTTGTTTTCCTGTTCCCTTTTGATAGCAAGTTCTTTATACATTTTTTCTACGTTTTTTTCAAAATCAGGTGGCGGTGGTGGTGCGGGGATATATTTCCTGCCACGTGCTTTTTCCCGTGCATTGACTTCTTTCAGATAAGCATTGAGTTCTTCTATTGAATTGAATTGGGCATTGAATTCTGCTTTCATTCGATAGATTTCTTCAAGGACAGGATCAGTTGGGGGTTCAGGTTTTTCTTTCATTGTGATCTCCTCAATAAGGTTTGAAGGTGTACATAAATTTGTTGGTGTATACCCAGCGGTACGACATACTCGGTCAATATGCTGCCGTTTTGTTTCATTGACAATATGTTTGAAATTCCATGATATTAGATAATCAAGACCAAAAACTGTTGCAATAGAGATGTGTTGAGCATCAGATCGTGAATTCTGTGGAACTGCACCTGTATCTATTAAGAGTTGTGTAAGATTATCTGCAGCCGATGATTTATCCAAAATTTTAAAGCCTGCAATCGCTTGAAGTCGAAGTTGAACTTCTTTTTTATCACCTTGTGCAATTTCGGTGGCTACTATATCTGAAATGATGAAGTCAAAATCATCAAAGTACTCATTCCATAACTGTTGAGTCGCTTCTTGTCGAGATAATACAAGAATATCACGACTTGGAAGTGAAGTTAAATAACTGATTACTGATGTTTCAACATAGACTGTCGGTTTGATTGCAGCGTATTCTTTCATTAAAATAACGTTTTTGTTATATAGTAATTTTGTAATGCGAGGCACGAATGCCTCGCAAAGACGTTGTTAGAAAGACTACGTTTTGTGCCCGTTGTTTTTCAGTGCTTCAACAACCTTTTCAGGTTTAATCGGCAGTTCGGTGATACGGATACCGACAGCATCTCTGACAGCATTTGCCATCGTTGCTAATGTGGGTGTGATGGGTGGTTCTCCAACACCTTTTGCGCCGTAGGGACCGTTCGCGGCGGGCACTTCAACGATGACCGATTCAACTGTCGGAAGGTCAGCAGATGTCGGCACACGGTAATCAACGAATCCGGGATTGATGTTTCCGTTTTCACCGTATTGCATCTCTTCCATCATAGCCCATGCGTAACCTTGTACAGCACCCCCTTCAATTTGCCCTTCCACTGCCATTGGATTTATAGCAAATCCGACATCTTGTGAAACAACAAGTTTTAGCACTCTCGTTCTACCGGTGTCAGGATCAACTTCTACCTTTGCGATTTGTGCTGCAAGTGCGGGGGTACTCGGTTTTCTTGCAAAAGAACCTTTACCGACAATTGGACCGCCAGTTGTTGACAGGCTATACGCTGCTAATTCACCTAATGTAATGGATTTCGGAGGGTCTGCTGTGATTGTATGGACAGCACCTTCTCTGAGTTCAAGGTTATCTGCGTTTGTATTGAGCCTTTCGGAAGCGAGTTCAAGTATGCGGTTACGTGCGTCTTCAGCTGCCAGTTTTGCAGTGTTACCCATTGTAAAAGTGACAACGCTACCACCTGAACCTGTGGAGTACGGAGCTGAATCTGTGTCTCCACGCCGGATAGTGACGTTTTTGTATGGAATGGTCAAGATTTCAGCGATGATTTGTGTGATAGCAGTATCTGTGCCAGTGATGTCCATAGATCCGTGGAAGATTCGCGCGCTACCATCTTCGTGGACAGACACATAAACGCCACCGGGACCGCATCCGTTTGTCCAATCACCGACAGCAACACCCCAACCTTGGTTTTCATCTGTGTCTCGATTCCACCAACCTGCAGCATCAGCGACTGCTTCCAATGTTTCTTTGTACCCGACTTTCGGTTCGCTTCCGCCAGCGGGAACAGCATCTCCCTCTTCGCGCATATTCATCAGACGGAATTTGACAGGATCCATGCCGATCTTTTCTGCGATATCGTCAAGCTGCGATTCACCTGCGAAAATGGCTTGTGGTGCCCCCGGTGCTCTATACGCAGCAGTACCAGATTTGTTGGTATGCACTCCGTATGCGTCAATTTTGATATTTGGTATTTTGTAGACACCGCGGACACGGATTGTACTACCGATAGAAGCACCGGAAACTGAACCAGAATCCCAGAATGCGAGTGCTTGTCGTGCCAGGATATGTCCGTCTTTAGTTGCGCCGGTTTTGAGTTTGATAACGCAACCGGGTGCGGGTCTTCCATCAAGAAATTCCTCTTCACGTGTCATTTGAACACGCACGGGGCGTCCGGCTTTTTGTGAGAGCAGCACTGCGGGTACGTGTGTGATAATCACGCCGAATCGTCCACCAAAACCTCCACCCATAGTCGTTCCGATGACGTTAATTTGTGTCAAAGGGATACCGAGTCTGCCAGCAATTCCAGACCGGATTGCAAAGGGACCTTGCGTTGATGCCCACACGGTGACCTTTCCTGACGAGTCTGCACTTGCGACTGAGACATGGGGTTCCATATAGGTTTGATGCACACGCGGTATTACGTATGTGTCTTCAACGACGATGTCAGATTCTGCGAAACCTTTTTCAACATCGCCAGCAGCATTATGGGTTTCAGCAGAAATATTGTAATAGATTTCATCAGAATATTTTTCTAATTCTGCTTCAAGCTTGCGAATTTCCTCGTTATTATCAACTTCCTGATTATCAGAAAGTTCCTTTATTTTTGCGGTGATATATCTTCGGTTTGGTCCGTTTTTTGTTGCATCCCCGTGTAGCCGTGGTGCATCTGATTTTATCGCTTCCATAACGTCCTGAACGACAGGTAGTACTTCGTATTCTATTTTGATGAGTTCGGCTGCTTCTTCAGCGATATCCGGATCCGTTGCTGCAACAGCAGCAATAGGTTCACCTAAGTATAACACCTTGTCAGTTGCGAAGATTCTACTACCACTGGGGACATCTTCCTGCGTAACAATCGCTCTGACACCGGGTAGTTTTTCTGCATCACTGGTATCAATACTGAGGATATTCGCGTGTGCATGTTTGCTTCTAACGACCTTACCGTAGAGCATTCCAGCTGGATGGACATCTGCGCCGTATTGGGCAGCCCCCGTAACTTTTTCAACAGCATCCACGCGCGGTAGTTTTTGACCGACAACATTGTATTCTGACATGCAGTTCTCCTTTTACATTGATAAGTTCTGTTTATGGTAGATTATACAATTAAGTCTACATTCAGTTTTAGTGCGGTTGGGGAAACCGCACCTACCGTGGTCTGTGTATATTAATTTCAAAATTTACCATTTTTTAGTAGGTGAAACCAGCTATTCCTCAGAGGCTGTGCTTGCAGCTGGGAGCTGTATTTTTCCACGTCCAATAGCGGTATAACATCTTTTACAGACCACTACGGTATTCTCACCTACCTCTATGCTATAGTGATCTGGTAGTACTTTGACACCGGTCCGTTTGCACACGGGACAAGTGCCGCGCCCGTTATTGTACTCGCCTTGATGCACTGTTCCGTTTGGGTCAATGTAAAGATGTCTAATACCTTTTCCTCGTTTTGTTTTTCCCATCTTTTTCTCCTTATAATTGTTCTTCTGTTATTAATTGTACTTCTATGAACATCAGAAAAAACGACTCTTTTTTTTGATGTTCATTTAGGGGGTTCACAACACCCTAATTTCTTATCTATATTGTAGCATGTTCCAAAAATAAAATAAGCGAAAAATGTAGTCTAAATCTATATTTATAGCGATTTTAAAATCTTTTTTCAAGCCTAAAGCTACTTATTGCGATAATCTTTAGTATTACTTCAACGTGTTTATGTTATTCTTTGACTTGGTATAGTCTACAAACTCAGTCGGATCAGTGCCGTTGAGGTATTCCTCAATGTTGGTGTATCCATCATTGTCCTTGTCCTGTGAGGAATTGGAAGCATCACTCGGATTAAATCCATACCGTTTTTCCCATGCGTCTGGCATACCATCACTATCGCTGTCAAGTGGTGCAGGTAGACTCTTGAGTTCTGGCCACCCACCGACATCTTCCTGTGAGTCAATAATACCGATTTTTTTTGATTTATCAAGTACGGGCCACCTATTTTTATATGTTCCTCCTTCATAAGTTGCATAGCCATTACGGGTTTCATCAATAATGCGTGCATCTACTGTATCGCGTTTAGGCAATGAAGCACCTACACGTTCAAGAACGGCAAGGTATGCCTGTTCAGCGGTTTGCTGGTTGATAGGGGCAGCGTCAAAAGGTTGATCGAGTTTTAATTTTGGAATATGTGAATTGCCACCCGCAGGTTGTACGCCACCGGCCCAGTTGTTAGCAGTAACTGCAGGATTGCCATGGACAACATTATCAGCAACGAACCATTTGCCAAAATTGTTGTCAGAATTTTCCGAGAATGGATTAACAATGCGGTAAGACCATTTGCCAGGGCGAGTCGCGGGGCCCGGCTTGTAATAATTTGCCACCATGTTGACAACGGTAAAGTTAAACTTCTCATCGTCTGCGTGTTGCTTTCCGCCACCGTAGGCACTGTTGTAACCCCAGTTGTATATCACATTATTTCTGAAATCGTTATATCCGCAACCTCGAGCAAAAGCGGGATTGCGACTGCTGTGGTGCGCAAATAAATTATGATGATAGGTGCTACGGTTTGATCCCCATATACCACCAAATCCATGTGCACCTTTGGCGTGCCCAGCAAAGCGTAAACTTTCTGATATCAGACACCATTGAATTGTTACATTTTCGCAATAGTAGATAGATACTGTCTCATCTATACTCCAGCTTGCAGAGACATGGTCAAGTATAATGTTCTTGCGCCGATCACTTGATATAGAATCTGAATCATCATCCGTTTCATCTCCCAGTCTTACCCTTATATACCTGATAATTACTTCGTTGGTATTAATTAAAAGCGGATATCTCCTAATGCAAATACCATCTCCCGGTGCTGTTTGCCCCGCAATAGTGATATAGGGATCGGCGATTCTCAATTTACTTTCAAGTATGATCGTTCCTGAAACTGTGAAGATGACTATCCGTGGTACTTCAGTTCTCACTGCTTCTCGCAAGCTGCCTGGACCGGAGTCGTTCAGATTCGTCACCAATAACACTTTTCCGCCTCTACCGCCGCGAGTGATTGCGCCATAACCTTCTGCGCCAGGAAATGCGGGGACAGATGGGATGTCTGCTGCAAACCCGTTCGAAACCAGAGCAAAAATACAAAGACATATAAGAAGAAGGTATCTGTGGACTTGCATTTTATGCTTTAGTGTGTGCATAAGGCAAACTAAGAGTTTAACGTCTCTGTGCATGGTTTCAAAATCGTCCCTGAAGTGTAGTTTGTTCACTGGATATTGACTGTAACCTTATATTGTATGTTCGGGTGGCAATGCTATAGTTAATTGAAGGATAGAACTAAATCCACCTTTTCTCTATGAATTTGTTCGTATCTCTTCAGCTGCTTGTAGAACTGCCTCAAGAATTTTCGTATAACCTGTGCATCTGCAGATGTTTCCACCGAGTGCGAAGCGGAATTCCTCTTCTGTTCGGTTAGGATTCTCATCTACAAGTGCCTTTGATGCCATGATGAAACCTGGTGTGCAAAAACCGCATTGGTAGCCACCAGTATCAATAAACGCTTGCTGAATTGGGTGGAGTTCGCCACCACTTGCCAAACCTTCAATAGTGGTAATTTCTTTTCCTGAAGCGGTAACACCGAGTACCATACAGGATGTGACAGCTTTTCCGTCTACAATAACGGTGCATGCGCCGCAATCTCCTGTGCTACAACCCTCTTTCGTGCCTGTCAAACCGATGGTGTCGCGTAGTACTGCAAGTAGGGTTTTACGGGGTTCTATAAGTAAATCGTGTTCATCTCCGTTGACTTTAAGATTGACAGGGTGTTTTGTCATATTCTATCTCCTTGACTGATATTTACGTTACGAGAAATGCATACCATTCCTCTCTATATTTTTGACTGCCTTTACTTATTTGCTCTATCCAAAGCACGTTGCAGCGTTCGTTTTGTTAGGACATTAACCATTTCTCTTCGGTGTTCAGCGGAACAGCGTAAATCGGATATTGGACTGGTTGCTGCGGCAGCTGCTTCACCAACTTGTTCTATGAGTTCAGGTGTGATTTCTTTTCCTTTCAGTAAGTTTTCTGCTTCAGTTGCTCGGATAGGCGTTGGGGCAACAGCTGCAAGTCCTATTTTGGCATCTGTAATTGCTCCGTTTTCTAAGTTGACTGCAGATGCGACACCGATAAATGCTAAATCCATAACTTCACGGATTTTATGCTTGATATAGTGTGAACCTGAAGCGGGATTCGGCAGGCGAAATTGTGTAATAATCTCTCCTTGTTTTAAGACGGTCTGTCCCGGTCCTGTAAAGAGTTCGTTTATAGGTACTGTGTGTCCGCCGTCAGCACTTGCGATGTCAACCTGAGCGTCTGCAACGAGAAGACCTGCGACTGTATCAGCTGCAGGGGATGCATGTGCAATGTTTCCACCGATCGTTGCCAAGTTGCGTATTTGGATTGAACCAATTTCTAATGCGCCTTCGGCTAATGCGGTGTGGTATTTTTGTATATCCTCTGATAGTTCAACTTCTCGCACCTTCGTCATTGCACCTATCGTGACGTTGTTGTTTGCATCAGTGCTGATACCGTCTAATCCTGGAATTTTCTGTAGACTAATCACAGTTTGTGGTGTTTCCGTATTTGCCTTCATACCGATTACAAGGTCCGTCCCACCTGCAAGCAACTGTGCATGTTCTTGTGCAAACAGGCGGGACGCTTCAGGAAGGGTAGTCGGTTCAAAAAACTCAAAATTTTTCACATCTGTTCCTCCAATTCTATCTACTTATGATACATCATGTCTGATTATTTTCTTATTATAAGGATACCCAATTTGTGTATGATTGTCAACCTTAAATTGGGAGTGTCTCAGAGCCATTCAATTGTCGGTTTTTGCAGATTTAGGTTCGGCATCGCGGAATTCGCGGATTTCACCAAATCAAGAAATCAACGGTATGAATGCTATAGAGCATTCCCCGGAATACACGGAAAAGATACCTTTAATCAAAGGCATTCAATTGTCATGAAGTATCTTTGTTGGAAGACATTTCAACAATAGAATACCTCTGAGAATTGACCTTTTGATAATTCTCAATTTCTGATATACTTTTTACTGTTATTGGTGATGTATCTGTAAAAAACTCATTACAGTATTTGTTAGTTTTACTCAAAATGATAAAGCAATTAAAACCTAAATCACATAAAATTGCCATACTTGCAGAAGGTTCGTTTGGTGTGCTTGAATCAAAAACCGCGACGGTGTTGGTGCGATACCTATCTGATAACGTTGTTGCTGTTATTGATAGTACTAAAGCAGACAAAGATGTGGGTGATGTCATCGGAATTGGTCGAGGGATTCCGATTGTCAGAAATCTTGCAGATGCAATGCAGTTTCAGCCAACAATGTTGTCAATTGGTATTGCCCCGCCAGGTGGTGAGTTACCAGCAGCGTGGCGTGTGATTATCCGCGAAGCAATTTGTAGCGGATTACACATCATGAGTGGTCTTCATCATTTTTTAAGTGAGAATACTGAATTTTCTGAATTAGCTGCAAAGCACAACGTTGTATTGTGGGACGCACGTAAACCTCCTGACAACTTACCTGTAGCGACATGTAAAGCCGCAGATGTAGATGCTGCTGTCATTCTCACCGTCGGATCAGATTGTCGAGTTGGGAAGATGTTGTCGGGCATTGAAATTACTAATGCTGCAAGAGAACGGGGACTCAACGCAGAATTTTGCCCGACTGGACAAAACGGCATTATGGTTTGGGGTTGGGGGATCGCAATAGATGCTGTAGTTTCTGACTTTACTGCTGGTGCTGCAGAACAGATTGTGCTTGAAGGCGCGAAGAATCACGATTTGCTAATTGTTGAGGGACAGGGATCGTTAGTTCATCCTGGGTATTCGGGAGTGACGTTAAGTCTGCTTCACGGCAGCATGCCGGATGCAATGATATTCTGCCATCAACCCTCACGGCAAGAGGTCGCGCGGTATACTGTGCCGCTGCCATCACTACCTGAAATGATAACTCAGTATGAGATGTTAGCTGCGCCTATCAAACCTGCAAAGGTGATCGGTTTAGCCCTCAACTGTTTTGACCTGACTGAAAAGGAGGCACAAGATGCAATTGCTACTGCAGAGGATGAGACTGGTCTACCTGCCACAGATGTGGTGCGGTTCGGTTCAGAAAAACTCGTTGTAGCAATACAAAAGGGCTGTTAACACTTGTTACGTAACTTGCCGATTTCGCGCGGCGACTTCCCACGTATCGCGGCAATATCCATCTGCATCTATGACATAATAGAATGGATGTAATGCAACCGATGGACAGATATGGGTTGGACAAACGTAGACCTCTTGTCCAATATGGACTGGTGTATCTGCGGGAATATTCGCTGCCCAATGTTCTTCATGTTGTTTGTCTACTTCAGCATTTTCAATGTTTAGGATAGTGCCGCGCGCACCATCCGGATCCGCTGCGATTGCCTTGTGTCCCAGATCGAGCGTGATGCGGCTTGATGTAGGGATACTAATGACACGGCTGAGTAGAAGTGCTGCAGGTGTAAAACCAAGATCGGGATAGTGGGTCGCATAACCGTAGTCGTGAAATACAAATGTACCTGGAGATGCTTCAACGCCTGGGGTTTCGGCATAGATAGGAAATGTCGGTGTACCCCCCATTACCACTAATGGGATCGAAAGTCCTTTAGCAGAAAGCATGTCCTGCATCTGTTCAACTTGTGCCAAACTTTGATTGCAGGCAGTTCTACGTGCTAATATGTCCTCATCATGGATATGTCCATCATAGACGTGCAGCCCCCATACTTGTAATCCATTTGACTGATCAATGGATTCATATATCTTCACAGCAGCTTTCCCAACAGGTACACCTGTGCGATGCATGCCAACATCAAGGTCAAGCATGACTTTGACCTTCAAACCTTGAGCGATCGCTGCTTCGGCAAGTGCAGTTACCGCATCCAGATGGTCAACGATAACCTTGAAATCGGCATTTGGATATTTTTGCTGCAACGAAACAAATCGGGAGATATTTGGACCTACCATTTGGTAAGCAATAAGAATATCCTCTATACCAACTTCTGCAAGCATTTCTGCTTCTCGTAGCGTAGCGCATTTGTGTTTTAGGATACCTGCTTCTCGTTCCATTTCAATTATCTGTGCTGTTTTATGTGTTTTGGCATGCGGTCTAAGTTTAGACACATCACCATCAACCGTAGTGATTGCGCGTTCAATGTTTTGCTGCACAAGTTCAAGATAAACAACAAGTGCGGGGCTGGGTATTTTATCGCTATTCTGTATGTGATATTTCTGATCCATATTTTCAGTTCCTTTTCTTTTTAGCGAGTGTTGAACCTATTCATAGCTGCTTGGATACCCTCTTGTAAGATTATTTCAATCGCTTCAACAGTCCGTTCAACTGTCTGCTCAATCTCAATTTCTTCCTCTTTCGTAAATTCTGATAAGACATAATCCGTTATGTCCCCAACAGGTTCACCAATACCAATACGTAAACGGGGGACTTCAGTTGTGCCTAGGTGATGGATAATAGACTGCATGCCTTTTTGACCACCATCACTTCCTTTTCGACGAATTCGAATCATCCCGATATCTAAATGGACATCATCGTAAATGATACAAATATGTGATGGTGAAATCTCAAAACGGTTGACAAGTGCAGCAACAGCAGAACCACTGTTGTTCATATATGTCATCGGCTTTGCAAGGATGATAGGTGTATCGTTTATTTCTGCTTGTATGACGAGGGAATTACAGATAGAGGTTACACGTTTTGCTAACAGGTTGTTAGAGGTTTGTTCTGAAATCAATTTGTCATAGAGTGCATCAATGACTCGGAAACCAACATTGTGTTTGGTCTGTTCGTAACGGAGTCCGGGATTTCCAAGACCGACAAAAAGTCTCACGGATTGTGGTGATATGTTAGTGCATTCCATGATAGTTATTATTTTTATTCTAAAACCGTATAGGTTGAGAGACATTGATGTGTCCAGAAAGCGTTTCTACCTCTTTACCGTCAATAAGAATTTGGATGTGTTTTATTTTATCAGGAAATGCATCAAAGACAGTTTTTAGGATAGCAGATACGGTTTGATATTCTGCTGTTGTCCCTCCGATATGTCCATCGGCAAGATGATGAGAAAAATCTAAATATGCAGTCTTGCGGCTATCAATGTACACTTCGTTAACCAATGTGCCATTTGGTATAGGATTCCTATAATTAGGAGGTCTTTCTTGTACCAGTGCTGTGACGATCTGTTTTAATCGTTTGGTCGGCTCAGGAAATATATGTATTTCAACTTTGAGTGGAGTCAGTTTTACTCCTGTAGCCTCTAAAAGAAATAGGTTTATCTGTTGTGTTGGCGGCGGGTTGCCAGATGTATTTCCAGGGAGTTTTGGTGGCGGCTGCTGTTTGGCAGTTTGTTTTGTATGGGCAATTAATAACAGTGAAATTGCAAGACAAATTAGGATGACAACAAGGGTTATCCCCCATAATATAAAAAGCCTTGAATGTGTAATTCTGCGTATAATATTCACAGTGAATTCCGATTCTGTAAAGCAAATTGTGCGGTATTGAATGTCCAAATAATCATAAATGGCTATTGTGCTTTGGTATCGTTCCCTTTTTTCAGTCCAACATAATAACATTAAAAACAGAAGTATATCTCAATCAGAATTTAAGGTTTCCTTTGTTGAGGTTTCTTTAGGTTTTTCCGTCTGTTTAACTGATGCAGAATATAATTGGACTGCACGGATGATGGCTTCTGCGATTTCAGAAAGAAATTCAGATTTGGAAAGTCTGTTAGCATCATCCAAATTTGATAGATATCCGAGTTCTAATAGAATTGCTGGCATATAGATTTCTTTCAAGGCGATGATGGGAAATTCGGAAATAACAATCGGTTCATCTAAAACGAAATTCAGTTCTTTTTGTAAGAATGAAGCAAATTCTTTGCTCTGTTTCAAGAAATTGGATTGTGTGCGAATGTTTAGGCTTTTTTTACCAAATACGGGCATGGCAGCAGTACTAAATCGCAGCTGTCCATTTGGATTATTCAGGTAAATACGCATACCTTTATGACTGGGTGAGTAAGACGTGTTGCAATGTAAGCTCAAAAAGAGTCGCCCCTGATTCTTGTTAGTAACCTGTACGCGCTGAACGCGTGTTTTTTTGCTATCTTGGTCGCGGGTAAGTTTAATATTAAGTTCACTTTGTTTTGCGAGAATTTGTATCTGTTTAGCAACAGCTAAAACCACCTCCTTCTCAATTAATCCATTCTGACTTTTGCATCCCAAGTCATCCCCGCCATGTCCAGGATCAATAATGATTGTCCAGTTCTGAATGCCATCTGCGTTATCATTCTCCCATACCGTTTCGGGCATTATTCTAATTCGTCGTAGATTCGGGTTATATAACACTTCAACGTCATCAAGGAGTGGTAGTATTTCCGTAAAGAAAGCCACGGGTAACATGGGTTGTCCTTGAAGCACAAGTGGAGGGACGGTGAGTGTGTGTGTCTGTTTTCCTGAATCAATACTGACCAAGGATTTACCCATTCGTATTAGGATTTCCTTGCCTTTAGTTTTTATAACGAGTTGTTTTTTTGGTCGGTGGTAGAGGTCGGACATCTCCGAATCGAATACAGATTTGAGTGTATCCACCGGAAGGTACACATTTTCTTGATGGAGTATGTATTCTACTTCATCAAGTGTTTCACCGTCGGCATCAACAAAACGCACGGTTGCTGCTTGGACATAACCGTGCGTTGCGGAGGCTAATATAAGAATGAATAGTAAAATGATAGAGGGTTTCAATGTGTGTAACCACATTTTAACATTTATTCAGCTATTCAGCGTCGTCATTTCTACGTCTTCGTGAAATTACTTCAGGTTCGGCGCGTTCTTCAGCATCTTCTTCTTCGGTAGTGCCTTCTTCAGCTGCGCCTTCTTCACCTTCCTCACCTTCTTCAACTTCTTCTACCTCTTCAACAATGACACGTGGTTGACTGATAGAAACGATGATTCGTTGTAGTTCGTCTAATACCTCTACTTCGTCATCAAGGTCTATGTCTTGAACATAGACAATATCACCAATTTCCATATTCGCCACATCAACATTTATTTCGTTTGGCATTGATGCGGGTAGACAGTTTAGGGTTAGAGTACGTAATGGAAATTCAACAACACCACCTTGTTGAACACCAGCGGGAGTTCCTACTAATACTATCGGAACTGACGAGGTAACTGGTTCATCTAACGAGATACGAATAAAATCTGCATGGAGTAGAGTCTGTTTTTCAACGGGGTCACGTTGAATTTCTTTTATGATAACGGGTTCTGAAGTGCCTTCGGAGACTTCCATATTTATAATTACATTTTCGCCATAAGTTCTGAGGAACTGTTTAAATATCCGTTCATTTATTTTAAGTGGAACGGTGTCCTGTTTGCGTCCATATACGATGGCTGGTACATCCCCTGCCCGTCGGATGGCGCGAGCGTTTTGCTTACCAAAAGCGTTTCTTTGCTGGACCTCTAATTTCGCTTGTTGCATGATGATCTTCCAAACCTTATTGTGTAAAATAAACAGGGCGGGTAGGATTCGAACCTACGCATGCAGGTTCCAAAGACCTGTGCCTTACCGCTTGGCCACCGCCCTTTAATTATCAAAACACACACCGACAGATGTGGTTTTAGTTGTTGTACAAAAACCGATGTTGTTTTCAAAGAGAACTTGAGCCTGTTTTGCTGCATCGGTATCTTCCATCAAAGCGAACATTGTCGCCCCGCTGCCTGACATCAAGGCACCATAACAGCCAGTCTGTGTAGACAACTGGTCTTTGAGTTCGGTAAGTTCGGGGTGTTTAGCAAAAACCGCACCTTCAAGAATATTGTATAAGTTCTTACCAACACCTATGATGTCACTCTTCTCAACACAAGTCCTTATAATTATACTTTCTTTTTTCTGCTTTGTCAAGGTAATGTTAAAGTTTTTAAACACGTTTGCTGTAGAGACAGCAATACCAGAGTTTATTAGGACAAGTGGAATGTCACAAAGAGAAGGTAATGGCGTTAGGATATCACCTATACCTGTGCCGTAAGCTGCGCCGCCGTGTAAGCAAAACGGAACATCTGCCCCCAATTTCACTCCGATATCCATTAACTGCTTTGTTGACAAACCTAATGCGAATAATTCATTTACACCGTAAAGCACTGCAGCTGCGTTTGCACTGCCACCAGCAAGCCCTGCTGCAACGGGTATACGTTTGTTTATGCGTATCTCAAGTCCACCGATACCACCAACGACATCGTTCAGGATTTGTGCTGCTCCATAAGCCAAATTATTGCAATCTGTTGGTACATCTTTGTGTTCACACAGAACTGTAAATCCCTTTTCAGATTGTTCATGAAGAATTACCTGATCATGTAGTCCGATGGAATGAAAGACAGTTTCAAGATTGTGATATCCATCCTGCCGTTTACCGACAACATCCAGATATAGGTTGACTTTTGCGTGTGCGCGAATGCGTAATTCTTTTAGTGTTTTCATTCATTCGTATCTGTCCCATCGGATTCTGAGATAGGAATAACTGTTAGGTCTCCATTCAGAAACGGAGTGAAATCAAATCTACTATCTTTTATATCGGTATGCAGTTGCACATCTGACATCTTCACAACGACGCGTGTTTTTTCAAGGGGGCGTTGGATTTCAACTTTGTGTGGTCTGAGGATACCATCAACTTCCCTATAATCGTCAAAAATAGCAAGTTGCAGTGTTTTTCCTTCTTTATCAGTGATACGCCACTCGGTGACGCGCGGTTCATTCTTTTGCACAAGCAGCATGATTATTTCTGTATGCTCTGCTTCAATACCTGGTCGCTTCACAACGTATTTTGTGCCAGATTTAGTGATTCTTAAAGCATTGGTACGTCCATCAAGAAAAGGATTTGCAAAGATTGCACTTAACACATCAGAAACGCGCAAATCAATACCGAAGATTTCACGCAAAACACCATCAGTTAACTTACCGTAATATGCTTCCTGTTCCTCAATAAGTGCCAACAGAAACTGCTCATCTTTTACAATGGCAACGCCCTTTGGATCGTTAAAGGCACCTAAAACTTGAATACGAAGTTGATCGTCTCCATCTGAGGATTTTTTGTACCACAACATCTCTCGGAGTGCTTCAGCATCACGGTCTCCTTCCTGAATTGTCACCATCATCTTTGTCGTCTTTAGGGTTTCGGTAAGGTCGTATCTGGCTTTAAGCGTATCTAAATATGGAGCAATTTCCGATATATCAACAATGGCACCTTGAATTTCGGAGGTAGCTGTAACGCACCCCATAAAGGATACCAATCCAAGGAAAATGATAGAGAAACCTATCGTTCTCAGCTGACATAAGCTTAGGTAGGTCTTCATTTAAAATACCTCAGACATTGATTTCTCAACGATATTCACAGCTTCTTCAACATGTGCAGCGTTGATATTGAGTGGTGGCAAGAATCTGAGTACGTAGTCATTGGTGCAGATTGTCACTAAGCCATTTTCAATACATTTCGCAGCGAGCGGTTTTGCATCAACATCCATCACAAGACCTCGTAGCAACCCTTTTCCACGTACTTCTTTGATCGGATATTTCCCTTTGAGTTCCATTAGCCCCCCTGCAAGGTAGTTCCCCATCTTCACAGCGTTTACTGCAAGGTTCTCTTCAAATATTGTCTTTATTGTTGCCACTGCGGCAGCACTGGATAGGAAGTTCCCACCGAATGTCGCTGCATGCGTGCCTGGTACGAAGCTTTCTGCGACTTCTCGTTTGGCTAACATAGCACCAATTGGCACACCACTACCGAGAGCTTTCGCCATCGTTATCACATCAGGAACAACACCGTAACTCTGATAACCGAAAAATGTCCCTAATCGTCCCATAGCAGTTTGCACTTCGTCAAACATCAACAACAGATTGTGCTTATCACATAGTTCTCTTAAACCTTGTAGGTAGCCATCGCTCGGGATGTTCACACCACCTTCAGACTGGATCGGTTCAACTAAAATTGCACATGTTTTTTCACTGATTACTGCTTCAGTGGCATCCAGATCATCAAACGGTACATATTTGAATCCTTCCAGCATCGGTTCAAACCCGATGTGATATTTCGTCTGTGCAGTTGCAGTGATTGTTGCCATAGTTCTGCCATGGAATGAATTGTCCATCGTGATGATTTCGTAAGCGTCTGTTCTTCCACTGTCTTTGGTATATTTCCGCGCCAATTTGATCGCTGCTTCATTCGCTTCCGCGCCGCTGTTGCAGAAGAAACACTGATCCATGTCTGAATTGTCAATCAGGAGTTTTGCCAACTCTGCTTGCGGTTGTATGTAGTAAAGGTTGGAAGTGTGCAATATGTTTCCTGCTTGTTCACGAATTGCTTCAACAACTTTAGGATGGGCATGTCCTAATCCGTTGACTGCCAACCCGCCTAAAAAGTCGAGATACTTTTTCCCTTCCGCATCCCAGAGATAGGGACCTTCACCCTTGACGAATGCGAGACCTCTGTCACCGTAAGTGTTGATAATATATTCCGTTGCTACTGCTTTTATTTCAGATGTTGTCATAAATATTCTCCTTAGTAAATTTAGTATTTCCAATTTTAATCGTTTGTTATATCAATACCATAGATAAGTACAGGAATGTCAATGTCAGCAACGCCACGTGTTTGTAAATCCCACACGAACTGCTCAAAATATGAAACACCGGTAGACATCTCATCAGCAAAAGATTTCACAGGAACAATTTCAATCCCTGCGTCAATGTAGCCCAAGTTGTGGAAAATAGTCATTTTTGCACAGACGTTGTATACCATAAAAGCGTATTTTCCGAACTGCACCTCAATCCCAAGTCTCTCTTTTAAAAAATCCATTTCTTGGTATGCAGATTGGCGCATAGGTTTTGGAGTATGTCCAGGTAGATAGTAGTTTGTTGAATAGTTGCATTTTACGCGTTTCTTTTCCCATCCTTTAGATACAAAACCCTCTGCAAAAACGCTATTAAGGTCCCTGGGACTATACAACATTTTCCCTGGCATTGTAATCTCTTTACTTTTTTTGGTTTTGCACTGTGAAGCATCAACAGACACAATAATATCTTCTACTTCTTTTATCAGGTGTGGCCGTATCTTTTGAATGGCATCCCCATCATTAAAAGAATACTTGGCAGCAATAATCATGATCGTCTATTTCCATTCCAGAGGCAGCTGTGCCGCACGTTCTTTTCCTGACGGTTCGTGGATCGGTTTCCCGAGCGGGCGTAGTGGTAATTCTCCATCAACGAACTTCTGTAATCGTTCACGCGTAATTGTGATGTAGTTTGAATCTAATTCTGCAGCAATTGCTTTACGGTCATGCTGCAAGGCAGCAATAATCGTTGCCCCGACGCCACAATATGGATCAAAAACGACTCCCCCAGGCTGCGTGAGTGCTAAAACACATCGCTGAACTAATTCCACAGGAAACTGACGCGGATGTTCGGTTTTCTCTGGATGATTCGCTTTTACGTTTGGAATATCCCACACACCATCTTCCCAGTCATGTACCACTACATCCCATACATCAGAAGGATTTTTGCCAAGGGGATTTACCGTTTTCCAGGATATTTAGCGGGTACTCGCACAGGATCAAGATTGAAAATATAATCGTCAGTTTTTGAAAACCATAGGATCACCTCGTACCTACCTGAAAAACGATTTTTACAATGTAAACCGTGATTAAAACGCCAGATAATCCTATTCCGTAGTTTTAAACCAAACCTTTTGAAAATGTCATAGTAGTAAATATCAAGCGGAAAGACCTCACCCTTCTCAACATAATTGCCTACTTGCCAACACAGATTTCCAGTATCCGCAAGCACTCTAACAAGCTCAACTATAACAGGTTCCTGATTTTTTAGATATGCGGGTAAAGACATTTTTTTCTCATATTTTTTTCCCAAATTGTATGGTGGAGATGTGATCACTAAATCTACTGAACTTGAGGGAATTTCCTTTAGCAGATCACTACAATTCCCATCAAAAAGAACAACGTCTGCATTAGGGTTGTAATTGTCTGCTATTGATATCTGCCGTTTTACAAAGTCAAACGCCTCTTTTATTACATTCATTTTGCTTTTCCCTTGTGTGATTTGTGGATAAATTCAAAATTAAACAGAAAGAATGTTTTTACTTTACCAGTTTGTATAAGAACCGTCATCACGTTGATAGCCGACTGGTGGTGAGTATTCTGGTTTTGACACGTTTGTGAGTGCATCTTCGTTGAACTCAATGCCGAGTCCCGGGGATTCAGGTGGCAGGAGATAACCCGATTCAAACGGCACTTGAACCGGAAAAACATCGGTCAGTGAGGACATAGGGGCACGCGGAAGTTCTTGCACACCAACGAGGGAAGATGCTAAACAGAGATGCAAACACGCTGCGGTGGAGACAGGACCAAGCGGGTTGTGTGGGGCAAGATGGATATAGTGCGTTTCACACCATCCAGCGATTTTCCGTGCTTCTGTCAATCCGCCTGCTATGCATAGGTCAACGCGGCAATAGTCTATTAGGTCTTCTTCAATCACTTCGCGAAAACTCCACTTGCTGTCAAATTGTTCACCGACTGCAATTGGAACAGAGGTCTGTTGTCGTAGCCGTCTGAGACTTGCGGGATTTTCGCTTCTCAGTGGGTCTTCAATAAAAAATGGATTGTAGGGTTCAACCTTTTTACAAAACTCAAGACTACCTGCTGGGTCAAGACGGGTATGTACATCAACAAGAATGTTTATCTCATCACCTAATGCTTCTCGAACTGCTTCTACCTGTTGAATGCCGTACTGAATAGCTCGCTTGGGTTCAAACGTCCCTGTGTCTGATCCATCTGCCAAACCCCATCGTGCAAATTTCCATCCAGCATCGTGTGTTTTACGACAACTCTCTACGAGTGCTTCAATAGAACCTCCACCATTGTGTGGATAGCAGACAACTTTGTCCCTCGTGCGTCCGCCCAACAGTTCATAGACAGGAACATTCAGTGCTTTTCCCTTAATGTCCCACAATGCTATGTCTACTGCACTGACAGCCGCAGATTGAACGACACCGCCAGGGAAAAAGCCACCGCGAAACATGACTTGCCAAAGATGTTCAGTCTGAAACGGATTAGCACCGATGAGAATAGGTTCAAAAGATCGCACAACTTCTGCTAATGCAGGACCACGCCGTCTCAATCCACCTTCACCGACACCGTATATACCTGCATCGGTTTCTACCTTGACGAAAAAATGTCCTGATGATGAAACGAACGATTTGACATTTGTAATTTTCATAGAATCAAATCCTCAAAAATACTATTAACTAACCGGCATCTAAATTCGGCACATTGTCTTGACAATAAACAGGACGAAAAAGTGTTTTTCGTTTGAAAGGCATCTCTTCAACATGTTTTGGGTGTGGTTCCCATCTGTGCCATTTGTTGCCGACTGTGTTATAGCAGTTAAAGATAGCAACACGGTCATATTCTTCATCTGTCCATTTTGCACCCGTATGCGTAATTGCTTCTGTGAAAACCAGCATGGAACCAGCAGGACAACTATAGTCCTCCCATAATGGTGAATTTCGGTCTGCTGTTGACTTTGGTGCAGGAAACGCACCTTTGTGACTACCCGTCAGGAACATTGTGCCGCCGCCACCTTCTTTCACAGGATTGAGTTCCCAGACAAAGCGCGTCAAACCGCTGTGTGCTCTGTCGTGATGTAGATGGTAGGTGTGTGAATTGCCGGGAAAATTGAGCATGCCGCGGCCTCCGTGTGGGCGGAAGTTGTCATGTCCGTTACCACGAATTGTAAGGAAAGTACCTTCCAAACGAAAACCGTAGCAGTTCTCATTAGCGTATCCTGATGTCAAAAACTCGTTCATATATCCGAGTACAACGGGATGGTCGGTCAGCGATTCTAATGGACCGCCGATAGATGAACGATGCTGTTCAGGTATTGATTGCGGGTCCTGATTTAGTTGATAACAGAATTCACGCATCTCTTTAGTTTCCGTTTCACTTAACACACCGGGAAACAGAAGCCATCCGCGTGTATCAAAGAGAAAACGTTGTTCTTCTGTAAGTGGAATCGGTGGTAAATTGTCAGCATTTGTTGTAGGATTTGGCATAATTTTCTCTCACTTTTTGATTACCCATCTTCTGTAGGAGCGACCTTTGGTCGCGACCAAAGGTCGCTCCTACAGAAGATATCGCAAGGTCGCGACCAAAGGTCGCTCCTACAGAAGAGGTGTATAATTATTTTAATAATTCACCATAATTTTCATACAGTCGTTCATTTTCTAACGATAACCAAGAACCATAATCACGTGGCATCTCTTTAAGCGGACCAAGTCCATTTTCCTTACGCCATCGTAATAAGGGGTGTTCTCTATTTTTCTGAGGAAGTTCAACTCGCGTTCCATAGATAGCAGACTCAAAGACTCCCATCAATATCTCCATTACATGTCGTCCCTCTTCACCACTGCATTCGTGGTCTCTGTTTTCGTCCAGTGCATTCACATATTCGTCAACAAGGCAGTAGTCGTCTGCGTTTGCCCCTTTACTATTATCAAAATGTTCAGGATAGATGGGTGTAAGTTTTTCCCATCGGTCAAGATTGCCATCAGGAATAAAATGCGGTGTGGGTAACCACCATGAACCTTTCAATTCCGACCAAAGCAATCTGCCTTCACTACCGTAGAGTTCAAGGACATAAGCATCACTACTAACTTTAGGAAAACGATGTTGAATGAGTGTGCCTGTAACATTTCCATCAAATTGAAGTGTAGAAGTGGTATATTCTGCTGCGACTGTACCCATACCCGCGGGTGAAGGCAGAACGTCCTCTGGTGTTAGTTCGCGCCCACCTGCCGTTGCTTGTGTCATAATGCTTTTACAGTGTCCACCGAAACGCAGCATATTGTTGACGACATGTGTGCCGATGTTCATCAAACCGTAACCAGCGTAATAACCCTTGCCACAAGCATAGATATAACGCAGTTCACCGATTTTCCCTTCATCAAGTGCTTTGGCAACTGCTTGCATAGTGGGACTAACGCGGCGTTGATGATGCACAACCACACGCGCGTTTTTCTCCCTTGCTTTTGCCATAATCGCATCTGCTTGCACTAAATCCACACAGAGCGGTTTTTCTACTTCAATGTTTACACCATGTTCAAGCACACTCATGCAAAGCGGATAGTGTAAATTGGTTGCTGTCGGTATTGCGACAATATCAGGTTTCGTCTGCTGGATCATCTCATCTAAATCGGTGAAATGCGTTGAAACGTCTACGACTTTACCGAGTGCATCTAACCTATCCTGAAGCAGGTCACAAAGTGCGACGATCTCTGTGCGTGGGTGTGCATGATACGCTTTTGCTGCGGAAGTACCACGACTACGGCAACCTAATATGGCAACCCTATAGACTCTCTGTTGGGTATTCATTCAAATTTACTTCTATTCAGAAAATAAAACCTATTGCTGTGTCAACACCTAGCTTGTAGGTCGGGTAGAGCGCAGCGAAACCCGACATGATTCTAACTATTTGAATTAATGTCGGGTTTCGCTGCGCTCTACCCCATAGGTGTAAACTTAAGGAATTTTCAGATGCAGAAATCCTCTTTAGTCCCGTAGGGACGCTATGTTTATAGATATGAGATGTCCGTTTGTCTTTAGTCCCGTAGGGACGATATGTGGATACCAATAACATATTTTTCTACATATCGTTCCTACGGAACTCAAGAGCAGGTATTCAACGTTTTCTATAAACATATCGTCCCTACGGGACTGAAGACACTCCCACAACGGATTTATCCCTTAAATTGACACCTATGGGTTTCACAAGCTCTACCCGACCTACAATGTAAGAGTAGACAATCCACTATTTTATTCCTATTCTCCAAATATGCAAAATACAGAACTTGTTTAGTTTAATAGTAACCTATTTTGTCTATACAGTCAAGTTTATTCTGATAGCGGGTGTAAAGTTTTGGCTCGGAAGAAACCCACTCTTCCATACACTATCGCTAGGAGGTCCCTTCCCTCTTATCAGGGGATCCATCTCTTCTCGCTTGCGGAGGGTTGGGGGGCGGGATAAATGAGGCTCAAATAGGAATGGAAAAAGAAAAGCAATACTGGTAATAACATTTTTATATGATAATCTTACATTACTTCGTAGTCGGGGAATGCCTAAATGGCATTCATACCGTTGATTTATGGGTTTCGTTTCGCTCTACCCGACCTACGGAAATGGTATCCGACCTACGGAAATGGTATATTAACGACTTGTGCCAGTTAATT